>NZ_JBFUAZ010000033.1:0-16332 GCF_056406035.1 Polaromonas sp. P1_E1_2
GGGCGGCATGTGAGGTGGGGTCGTCCAGCCGCACATAAATGCCGGGCGAGCCGGCCACCCGGTGCCCGGTCACGCCGAAGTGCGCCAGGGTCTTGATGACGGATTCTTCRATGCGGTAGACGTATTCCTTGACGTAATAGCCGGCACGCTTCAAATCGATGAGCGGGTAGGCCACCACCTGGCCGGGGCCGTGGTAAGTCACCTGGCCGCCGCGGTTGGTCTGCACCACCGGGATGCTGCCGGGGTTCAAAACATGGTCGCTCTTGCCCGCGAGGCCTTGGGTGTAGACCGGTGGATGCTCACAAATCCATAGCTGGTCGGGCAGGCCCCGATTAGGCTGCAGCCCATTTTCGCTTGAAAAACCGGGGTTGCGCGCCGCCGTGAAGGCTTGCATGGCTTCATAGGTGGGCAGGTAGTCGACCTTGCCCAGGTTGCGCGTTTCAGCCTGCATGTTCGGCGTCTGCCCGGATATTGTTTACAGGACTACCTTGACCATCGGGTGCGTCGACAGCGTGCGGTAAAGCTCGTCGAGCTGCTCGCGGCTGGTGGCTGTGACGGTGATGGTGACGCCCAGGTATTTGCCGCCCTTGCTTTCACGCAGCTCGATGGTGGAGGCGTCGAAGGCCGGGTCGAACTGGTGTGCGATGGACGTGATGGCCGCGACCATGCCATCGACCTTCTCACCCATCACCTTGATCGGGAACTGCGAGGGGTACTCGATCAGCGATTCCTGGCGCGAGGGCTCCGTGCTGGGAACACCGATGATTTTGGGGATGTTGGGGGAAGTCGTCATGGCAATGGGTCCTTTCAGGCCGCTTTGGCACGCTGGTATTGGGCGTACAGCTTTGCATAAATGGGGCCAGGTTTGCCTTTTTCCACTCCGTGGCCGACCGGCTGGCCGTCCAGCAGGGTGATGGGCAGAACCTCCTTGGTGGCGGAYGAGAGCAGCAGCTCGTCTGCTGCCAGCACTTCGGCGCGGGTGATGCGGCGCAGCTCAAAAGGAATGCCCGCCGCGCGGCACATCTCTTCGATCAGGCCAAAGCGGATGCCTTCGAGCACCAGGTTGTCCCTGGGCGGCCCCATGACTTTGCCGTCCTTGACGATCCAGACGTTGCTGGAAGCGGCTTCGCTCAGGTAGTCGCCGCGGAACATCACGGTCTCGACCGCGCCAGCGTCCACGCTGATCTGGCGTGAAAACACCGCGCCCAGCAGGCTGGTGCTTTTGATGTGGGCTTTTTCCCAGCGGAAGTCGTCGGCGGTGACGCAGGCCACGCCGTTTTCGCGTGCCTGGTCGCTGGGCAGCTTCATCGGATTGCACATCACGAACACGGTGGGCGTCAGGCCMGGCAGCATGGGGTGGTCGCGCATGGCCACACCGCGGGTGATCTGGATGTACACCAGTTGATTGCCTTTTTCGGCTGAGGCGACCGTGGATTGTGCGCAGGCAGCTATTAATTTAAGAGCAATTTCCAGCCACTCGGCGCTTCCAGCCGCGCCATGTGCTGCTCGAAGCGAAACGGCTTGCCTGCATACGCCGGCACCACTTCATAAATACCGTCGCCGAAGATGAAACCGCGGTCCATCACGCTGATCTTGGCGTCTTTGAGCGGGGTGAATTCGCCGTTGAGGTAGCAGGGGGTGTCGGGAAGGGCGTTGGCGGGAAGCGTTGTCATGGATCGGTTTGAAAAGGAAATGAAACTGTGTCGAGACGGCTACTGCCGGACGGTCTGCACCCGATTGTCTAACGTCTGGCGGTTTGCCGGCGGCGGCGTTTGAACCAGATGCGAACGCGCCAGCCCAGCTTGACCAGCAGGTAGCCGGTAATCGAGCCCAGCACGGCAAAGATGCCCATGCCCAGGATGGCAGGCCCGCCGAAGGAGGCTGCCCACGCCACGATGCCTGAGCCTTCCGAGATGCGGATGGGCGGCGGCGCGTCCAGCAGCAGATCGCCCACCTGATAGGCCAGCCAGAGCCAGAATCCGACGGTGAAAGGGTTGGTAATGAAGGTGATGCCGGCGGCCACCGGAATATTGGCGCGCCACCAGACGCTGTGGGCTGCGGCCGCCACGGTTTGCGCAAATGGCAGGGCAAATGCCCAGAATATGCCGATGGCCACACCGCGCGCCACGGCCTCGTGCTGCAGCCGCCACAGCTGCGGTTCCAGCAGCCGGTGGGCCACCGGCTTGAGCCACCGGTTCGCAACCAGGGCTTCACGTGTCGGCACGGATGCTTTCAGCCGGTCCGTCCAGTGCCGGTGTTGCGGCGCCTTCTTTTTAGGGGCGCTCATGGCAGGCGGTGATCAAGATGGCAGGCTCGCTCCGGCATCAGGCAATAAAGATGACGGCGGCTATCGCCAGCGCGCCCAGCACCAGGTTGACCATGGCCAGAGTGGCGATCTGCCCGACGCGGCGACYGCCCTCGGGCCAGTCGGACGCGCTGACAGCGAGCTTCAAGCGCCGGAAAGGGCCGAAATACAGATGTCCGAACAGCGCGAACATCAAGAGGCCGATGCCGAACATCAGGTGCCAGCCCAGGGGGGCGGTTTTCATGCCCTCGGCCAGCAGCATCGCCAGGCCTGTCACCAGCAGGACGCCGATGGTGGCCCAGACCAGGACGAAAAATCGCTGCATGACCTTTGCGATGAGCGGCAGGCGTTGGGGTGGCGCCAGCTGTTCGGYGACGGCAGGCCGTAAGGCAAACAGCATGAAGACCACCCCGCCCAGCCAGGCAATGGCGGCGGCAATGTGCAGGAATTTCATCAGGGCGGGCATGGCATCTTTCGGTGGGTGGAAGGTGACGGATGCGGGGGCTTGGGCCATCGTCGAGCATCACGTGCAACTACGTAGGAGGGTCGGCGCGCCGTAGTCGCCGGACAATTGTGAACCACCCGCTGCGAGCCGCACCCAAATGATGCGAATCGCCCCTAATTCATATGCAAGCCGGGGGTTTTGTCGGATACGCAGGGGTTTCTACGTATAATCAAGGGCTTTGCTGATAACTGCCCTGTAACTTTTCCGTAATTTGTGACGACCAAAATGGCAAATTCGGCAAAGTCAGCGACAAACCCGGGAAATCCGGGTGTGACAGGGCGGCGTGTCACAGAAGAGATGGAGACTGGTGATGAGGGTTTCAAGCCCTTGACGCGTGAAGAAGCCCAAAAGCTTCGTGAAGCGGACCCCTCGGTTTCACCTTGGGTGGTATTGGCGGGGCAAAGTGTGGTGGGTCTTGTGGTGGCGCTGGCCGCCTGGGGATTGACCGGAAGGCAAAGTGCAGGCTGGTCCGCCCTTTATGGCGCGCTGGCGGTGGTCATCCCGGGTGCGTTGTTTGCGCGCGGCCTGACCAGCAAGATGTCTTCAATGAATCCGGGCGCTGCGGTGGCTGGATTTTTTTTGTGGGAAATGGTCAAGATTGGCCTGACGGTAGCGATGTTGTTCGCTGCTCCCCGAATGGTTTCGGATTTGAGCTGGCCGGCAATGCTGGTTGGCCTTGTAGTGACAATGAAGGTGGTCTGGCTGGTGCTTTGGTTCCAGTCCCGGCCGAAAAAGTTGGCGTAATCCATTTTCAAGAGTTGAAAAGAGTTCGTAAATGGCTGAATCTTCCGGAAACGCTTTGACCGCTGGTGAGTACATTGGTCACCACCTGGTCCATCTGCAAAACCACAAACAGACAGGCATCGTCGACTTTTCCGTTGTCAATTTCGACACGATTTTCTGGGCCATCACCCTCGGTGTGATCGGTATGTTCGTGATGTGGCGTGTGGCCAAAAGCGTGCACGCCGGCGTTCCCGGTCGCCTGCAGGCGGCTGTTGAAATCCTGCTCGAAATGGTGGACAGCCAGGCCAAGGGCATCGTTAAAAACGCCGAATCGCGCAAGGCCGTCGGCCCACTGGCGCTCACCGTATTCATCTGGATTTTCCTGATGAACTCCATGGACTTCCTGCCTGTCGACCTGTTCCACACAATTTTTGCTGTGACCGGCCTCGATCACAGCATTCACAACTTCCGCGTGGTTCCCACGGCCGACCTCTCGGCCACGCTGGGCATGTCCTGCGGCGTGCTGCTGGTTTGCCTGTACTACAACGTCAAGATCAAGGGTTTTGGCGGCTGGGTGCATGAGCTGTTCTCGGCCCCGTTCGGCGACAAATGGTTTTTGTATCCCGTCAACTTCTTGATGCAGATGATCGAATTCGCCGCCAAGACCGTATCTCACGGCCTCCGGCTTTTCGGCAACATGTACGCGGGCGAACTGCTGTTCATGCTGATCGCGCTGATGGGTGCAGTGGGCTTCGGCTCTGCGACTGGTGTGTTCCTCTTCATCGGCCATGTGCTCGCGGGCACGGGCTGGGCAATCTTCCACATCCTGATCGTTGCGCTGCAGGCGTTTATTTTCATGATGTTGACGCTGGTCTATGTGGGGCAGGCCCACGACCATCACTGATTCTCACGAATCAGTTTCCCCTGGTTTTCTGGTTTCCGCTTTCTTTTTTATTTTTGTTAGTTAGTTAAATCCATAGGAGCATTAAATGGAACACGTACTCGGTTTTGTCGCTTTGGCCGCTGGCCTGATCATTGGCCTGGGCGCTGTCGGCGCATGTATCGGCATCGGCATCATGGGCAGCAAATACCTCGAAGCCGCTGCACGCCAGCCTGAGCTGATGAACGAACTGCAGACCAAGATGTTCCTGCTGGCCGGTCTGATCGATGCTGCTTTCCTGATCGGCGTGGGTATTGCCATGCTGTTCGCATTTGCCAACCCGTTTGTGTTGAAGTAAATCGCACGCCTTTCTAGACAACCTACAGAGGTGCCGCTGTGAGTATTAACTCCACATTCTTTGCGCAGCTCGTCGTGTTTGCGATTCTGGTGCTGTTCACGATGAAATTCGTGTGGCCACCAATTGCAGCTGCGCTCGACGAACGCGCCCGGAAGATCGCCGACGGCCTTGCCGCTGCCGATAAAGCCAAGTCTGAACTCTCCGTTGCCAACAAGCGCGTGGAAGAAGAACTGGCCAAATCGCGCAACGAATCGGCAGTGCGCCTGGCGGAAGCCGAGCGCCGCGCCCAGGCCCTGATTGAAGAGGCTAAAGCCCGCGCAACCGAAGAGGGCAGCAAGATCATTGCCGCCGCCAAGGTTGAGGCCGAGCAGCAAACCGTCAAGGCCCGCGAGACCCTGCGTGAGCAGGTCGCCGCACTGGCCGTCAAGGGTGCAGAGCAGATTCTGCGCAAGGAAGTCAATGCCGGTGTGCATGCTGACTTGCTGGGTCGCCTGAAGACCGAACTTTAAGCGAGCGTAAAACATGGCCGAACTAGCCACCATTGCCCGTCCCTACGCTGAAGCGTTGTTCAAGGCATCCGGTTCCGACCTGGGCGGCACCGCCGTCTGGCTCGATGAGCTTGCCGCCATTGCCGCCAACGTGCAGTTGCAGCAATTTGCGGGCAACCCCAGCGTGACGGTAAACCAGACGTTTGACGTAGTTTCCGGGGTGGCCAAAACGAAGCTGCCGGAAGCCGCCAGGAACTTCTTGCGGACCGTGATCGAGAACGGCCGCATCAGCGTCCTGCCGGAAATCGCCGCACAGTTTCGCGCACTGAAAAATGCGCAAAGTGGTTCTTCGGATGCCACCGTTTACAGCGCATTTCCGCTGGAAGGCGCTGCGCTGGCCGATTTGGCAACAACGCTGGAAAAGCGGTTTGGCCGCAAGCTCAACCTTTCGGTCGAGCTTGAGCCGGCGCTGATCGGTGGCGTACGTGTCGTGGTGGGTGACGAGGTGTTGGACACCTCGGTCAAAGCCCGTTTAGAGCAAATGAAAGTGGCGCTGATTTCCTGAGCTTGCGCTCAGGCGCGCCCCGGTTTTTAGCCAACAACATAGAAAGAAGGAAAGAGTCATGCAACTCAATCCCGCAGAAATTTCTGAACTGATCAAGAGCCGCATCGAAGGCTTGACAGCCAGTGCCGATGTCCGCAACCAGGGCACCGTAGTGTCTGTGACCGACGGTATCGTCCGTATCCATGGCCTATCCGACGTGATGCAGGGCGAAATGCTGGAATTTCCCGCAACCGCCGACGGCACGCCGACCTACGGCCTGGCGCTGAATCTTGAGCGCGACTCCGTCGGCTCCGTGATTCTGGGCGAGTACGAGCACATCGCCGAAGGCGACACCGTGAAGTGCACGGGCCGCATCCTGGAAGTGCCTGTGGGTCCTGAGCTGCTTGGCCGTGTGGTCAACGCACTGGGCCAGCCGATTGACGGCAAGGGCCCGATCAACGCCAAGTTGACCGACGTGATCGAAAAGGTCGCGCCCGGCGTGATCGCCCGTAAATCCGTTGACCAGCCCCTGCAGACCGGCCTGAAGTCCATCGACTCCATGGTGCCCGTCGGCCGCGGCCAGCGCGAACTGATCATCGGCGACCGTCAGACCGGCAAGACCGCTGTGGCCATCGACGCCATCATCAACCAGAAGGGCAAAGGCGTTTCCTGCGTCTACGTCGCGATCGGCCAGAAGGCTTCGTCGATCAAGAACGTGGTGCGTTCGCTGGAACAAGCCGGCGCAATGGAATACACCATCGTCGTGGCCGCTTCCGCTTCCGAATCCGCCGCCATGCAATACGTGAGCGCCTACTCTGGCTGCACCATGGGCGAATACTTCCGCGACCGCGGCGAAGACGCGCTGATCGTGTATGACGATTTGTCCAAGCAAGCCGTGGCTTACCGCCAGGTTTCGCTGCTGCTGCGCCGTCCACCAGGACGCGAAGCCTACCCCGGCGACGTGTTCTATCTGCACAGCCGTCTGCTCGAGCGCGCAGCTCGCGTGAACGAGAAGTACGTTGAAGACTTCACCAAGGGCGCCGTCAAGGGCAAGACCGGTTCACTGACCGCACTGCCGATCATTGAAACGCAAGCCGGCGACGTGTCCGCTTTCGTGCCAACCAACGTGATTTCGATCACCGACGGCCAGATCTTCCTGGAAACCAGCCTGTTCAATGCCGGTATTCGTCCCGCCATTAACGCCGGTATCTCGGTGTCCCGCGTCGGCGGTGCTGCCCAGACCAAGCTGATCAAGAATCTGTCCGGCGGTATCCGTACCGACCTGGCCCAGTACCGTGAACTGGCTGCCTTCGCGCAGTTCGCTTCCGACCTGGACGAAGCCACCCGCAAACAGCTGGACCGCGGTGCCCGCGTGACCGAGCTGCTCAAGCAGGCCCAGTACTCGCCTTTGTCCATTTCCAACATGGCCGCTACGCTGTTCGCAGTGAACAAGGGCTTCATGGACGACATCGAAGTCAAGAAGGTCCTGGCTTTCGAACACGGCTTGCACGCCTTCCTGAAGGACAAGAACGCGGCCTTGATGGCCAAGCTCGAAGCCAACAAGGCCATGGACAAGGATGCTGAGGCTGAACTGAACGCGGCTGTGGCCGAGTTCAAGAAGTCGTTTGCCTGATCTCGCCTGACGCATCGTCAAGCAAGTAATTAAGCAACCCTCAGGAACCCCTTAGGAATCCATATGGCAGCAGGCAAGGAAATACGCGGCAAGATCAAATCGGTGGAAAACACCAAGAAGATCACCAAGGCCATGGAGATGGTGGCCGCCTCCAAGATGCGCAAGGCGCAGGAGCGGATGCGCGCTGCCCGTCCTTACAGCGACAAGATCCGCAACATCACGGCCAACCTGAGTCAGGCCAACCCCGAATACACCCACGCGTTCATGGAGTCCAACGACGCCAAGGCCACCGGGTTCATCGTGGTGACGACCGACAAGGGCTTGTGCGGCGGCATGAACACCAACGTGCTGCGCGCCGTGACCTCAAAGCTCAAGGAAGTGCAGGCCGCCGGCCATGATGCGAAGGCTGTGGCCATCGGCAACAAGGGCCTCGGTTTTCTGAACCGTGTGGGCGCCAAGGTGGTGTCGCATGCGACGCAGCTGGGCGACAAGCCGCACCTGGAAAAGCTGATCGGCCCCGTCAAGGTGCTGCTCGATGCCTACAGCGAAGGCAAGATCAATTCGGTGTACCTGTGCTACACCAAGTTCATCAACACCATGCGCCAGGAACCGGTGGTCGAGCAGTTGTTGCCTTTGACGGCAGCGCACCTGCAGGCCGACAAGGACCAGCACGGCTGGGATTACATCTACGAGCCTGACGCGCAAACCGTCATCGACGACTTGCTGATCCGCTATGTGGAAGCGCTGGTCTATCAGGCGGTTGCGGAGAACATGGCGTCCGAGCAGTCTGCCCGCATGGTGGCCATGAAGGCCGCAACGGACAACGCCGGCAGCGTGATCGGCGAACTCAAGCTGGTTTACAACAAAACGCGTCAAGCGGCGATCACGAAAGAACTTTCGGAAATCGTTGCCGGTGCTGCAGCGGTCTGATCGTGGTTTAGGCCGCCACACCCGATTTAAAGATTTAAAGAAACGAAAGAGGATTCAATCATGGCTCAAGCTCAAGGCAAGATTGTTCAGTGTATTGGTGCGGTGGTTGACGTGGAATTCGCGCGCGACCAGATGCCCAAGATCTATGACGCGCTGAAAATGGAAGGCTCCGCGCTGACGCTGGAAGTCCAGCAGCAGCTGGGTGACGGCATCGTGCGCACCATCGCGCTGGGTACCTCCGACGGCCTGCGCCGCGGCAACATGGTTTACAACACCGGCGCCAACATCACCGTTCCCGTGGGCAAAGCCACGCTGGGCCGCATCATGGACGTGCTGGGTGCGCCGATTGACGAGCGCGGCCCGGTCGACCAGACCCTGACCGCCCCCATCCACCGCAAGGCGCCTGCTTATGACGAACTCTCGCCATCGCAGGAACTGCTGGAAACCGGCATCAAGGTGATCGACCTGGTTTGCCCGTTCGCCAAGGGCGGCAAGGTGGGCCTGTTCGGCGGCGCCGGCGTCGGCAAGACCGTGAACATGATGGAACTCATCAACAACATCGCCAAGGCGCACTCGGGTTTGTCCGTGTTTGCCGGTGTGGGTGAACGTACCCGCGAAGGCAATGACTTCTACCACGAGATGGCCGACTCCGGTGTTGTGAACCTCGAGAACCTCGGCGAATCCAAGGTGGCCATGGTCTACGGCCAGATGAACGAGCCCCCAGGAAACCGTCTGCGCGTGGCGCTGACCGGCCTGACGATCGCCGAGTCCTTCCGTGACGAAGGCCGCGACGTGCTGTTCTTCGTGGACAACATCTACCGCTACACACTGGCCGGTACCGAAGTGTCCGCGTTGCTGGGCCGTATGCCTTCCGCCGTGGGCTACCAGCCTACGCTGGCCGAAGAAATGGGCCGCCTGCAAGAGCGCATTACCTCCACCAAGGTTGGCTCCATCACTTCCATCCAGGCCGTTTACGTTCCTGCCGATGACTTGACCGACCCATCGCCTGCCACGACCTTTGCCCACCTGGATTCCACCGTGGTGCTTTCGCGTGACATCGCTTCGCTGGGTATCTACCCTGCGGTGGATCCACTTGACTCCACCAGCCGTCAGCTCGACCCGAACGTTGTGGGAGAAGACCACTACGCCACGGCGCGCGCCGTGCAGGGCACGCTGCAGCGCTACAAGGAACTGCGCGACATCATTGCGATTCTGGGCATGGACGAACTGGCCCCTGAAGACAAGCTGGCCGTGGCCCGCGCCCGCAAGATCCAGCGTTTCCTGTCGCAGCCTTTCCACGTTGCTGAAGTGTTCACCGGCTCTCCCGGCAAGTACGTCAGCCTGGCTGAAACCATTCGCGGCTTCAAGATGATTGTGGCCGGCGAGTGCGATCACCTGCCGGAACAGGCTTTCTACATGGTCGGCACAATTGACGAAGCTTTCGAGAAGGCGAAGAAGGTCTAAGGGCTCAGGCCCTGCAACTTTTTTCCATTAAGGAGCGTTTATGTCAACCACCATTCACGTCGACGTGGTCTCCGCGGAAGAGTCCATCTTCTCCGGTGAAGCGCACTTTGTCGCCTTGCCCGGCGAGGCCGGCGAGCTGGGCATTTACCCGCGCCACACCCCGCTGATCACCCGCATCAAGCCGGGCGCCGTGCGCATCGAGAAGGCTGACGGCAGCGAAGAATTCGTGTTCGTGGCCGGCGGCTTGCTCGAAGTGCAACCGAACTGTGTCACCGTGCTGTCCGACACCGCGATTCGCGGCAAAGACCTGGACGAAGCCAAGGCGATGGAAGCCAAGGCTGCTGCTGAAGAAGCGTTGAAAAACGCAAAAAGCGATATCGATATTGCCATGGCCCAGTCCGAGCTCGCCGTCATGGCCGCCCAGATTGCCGCTTTGCGCAAATATCGGCAGAAAAAGTAAGCTTCCACGCTTCAGAAAAAACCGGCCCTATGGCCGGTTTTTTTATGGGCGCTTCGATCTGGAGAAATTCGAATCAGTTTGGCCGTTCATGCCGTTGGCGAAGCGCTCACAGTCATTCCTGAAAATGACGAAGATGGTTGTTTTGTGCTCCCTCTGCGTAGCGGGCCAACTGGCCGGCCACCCGAGTCCTTCATGAACCCTTTGCGAATGTCTACCTCGTAGGGCGGCCGACGTCCACGTGCGTGCCGCCGGGCAAGCGGCTGATCCGCTGGACGCCGGCTATCTGCGGGTCGAGGACGGAGACCGCGGCGTCCGCTTTATCGAGAAGGGTGCAATCGGCGCGCAGTGAGCAGAAGTGGACGTTGATGGACTAACTGCCCGCCGCCATGAGTGGCTGCGGCGCGACGTTTCATTGCGTCATGCGGAAATCTGGCGTGCTTCCGCTATTCAAGCAAAAAAAGGCCTCCAACCCATACAGGGTGAGCGTAAGCAGCTATCAAATAGGGAGCGATTCCGGAAAAATCGCCTGGCCTGAGCTGGCAAGGTAACAACTGGACACGCTAAATGACAGCCATGGCCCAGGCGGCTCCCTTATCGTTGTGATGGGTTCAAGCCAGCAACGAGGTGCGAAATGGACAGTCTCTTAGACAGCCTGATATGGGGAGAAGAAGCGTCGCCGGAGCGTCGGGCCAGGCGCGCGCGCAAAGCCTGGCTGACGCGGGTTGTGCTCGCGGCAGTCGCCCTCTTTGTGTTGGTCGTGGTTCTGGCGCCCTGACGCGGCGTTATCGGCGCCAGGCCCGCGGTACCTGCGAACCGGCTATTGCAGCCAGGGCGCGTCGGGCAGTTCGTTGGGATTGTTGGGTGCGTCGCCCTGCATACCATCGATGGCAAAGTGCGCCATCAGCAGCGCTGAGGTTTCTTCCAGTGCCTGTGTCAATCCGTCCTCGTACCGGTTCTCCCTGAACGCCTGGGCCATGCGCGACACCGTGGCCTGCCACTGTGCTTGATTCACATGGCGCGCCACGCCGCGGTCCGCCACGATTTCAATGGCGTGCTCGGCCAGCAGCAAATAAATCAGCACACCGTTGTTGTGTTCGGTGTCCCATACCCGCAGCTTCCCGAACATCGTGACCGCGCGCTGGCGCGTGAGCTGGCCGATGGACTGGTGTTTGCCCAGCCGCCACAGGTAGCTCATGGGCAACGAGGCCTCCACGCATATCCGTATTTCGCCGCTGTGCCGCCGCTCGCTGGCCGTCACCCGGCTGGCCAGCCGGTTGAGCATGTCGGGTGCAATTGCGCGCTGGGCGTCGGAGGCATCCAGCCAGAGGTGCTTGAGGATGGTCTTGGGTTTATTGAGCATGTGCCTACCAGTCGCCTGATGCGCCGCCGCCGCCGAAATCACCGCCACCGCCACTGCTGAATCCGCCGCCACTGCTGCTGCCTCCGCCCCAGCTTCCTCCGCTGCTCCCGCCGCCAAAGCCGCCAGTGGTCCAGCCGCCCGAAGAGCGGCTGCCGCTGCCCAGGACGCCGAGGCTGGCCACCAGCGCAAACACCATACCCGCCACAGCCGCCAGGCCGGCCACAATCAGGCTGCTGGTGAACACCCAGGCCAGCACGCCGACGGCGCCGCCGGTGGCGATGGAGCCCAGCTTGCGCCCCAAGACGCCGGCGGCCAGGCGCCCGCCTATCGGCACGGCAAAGAACAGGAACACCGCGAGGTCGGTCCACTCGAAGCCGCTGTCAGCCATGTCCGAAGCACTTTTTTGCTCAGGCACTGGGAGGTTTTCGCCGCTGATCAGCGCCATGATCTGGTCAGCCGCGGCATTCAGCCCGCCGGCAAAGTCGCCCTGTTTCAAGCGCGGGGTGATGGCGGTGTCGATCACCTGGCGCGCCGCGAGGTCCGGAATGGCGCCTTCCAGCGCCTTGGTGGTTTCGATACGGACCTTACGATCGTTCTTGGCCACGACCAGCAGCAGCCCGTCGCCCACGCTTTTGCGTCCAATTTTCCAGGCATCGCCCACACGCTGGGCATAAGCGGCGATGTCTTCGGGCTGGGTGCTGGGCACGACGAGCACCACCACCTGTGCGCCGCGGCTTTGTTGAAACGCAACCAGTTTGGCCTCCAGGGCGGCGCGTTGCGTGGCATCCAGCGTACCAGTGCTGTCCATGACATGCGCCGTGAGGGCCGGCACCGGCTGGACGCCTTGCGCCCAGGCCACAAGGGGCAGCCACACGGCCAGCAACAATCCCGCCATCCAGCGGAGGAGGCTACGGCCCAATATCCAACCCGCTAGTTGCTGCACAGCAAGTCCTGTAGAAACTTATTTCTTCGTGAAGTCCACCACAGGCGGTGCGGAAATCTGTGCCTCATTGGCCACGGTGAAGTTCGGCTTGACGTTGTAGCTGAAGACCATGGCCGTCAGGTTGCTTGGGAAACTGCGTGTCAGCACGTTGTATTCCTGGACCGCCTGGATGTAGCGATTGCGTGCTACCGTGATGCGGTTTTCGGTGCCTTCCAGCTGCACGCGCAGGTCACGAAAACCCTGGTTGGCCTTGAGGTCGGGGTAGCGTTCACTGACCACCATCAGGCGGCTCAGCGCACTGCCCAATTCGCCTTGCGCTGCCTGGAATTTTTTGAAGGCTGCCGGATCGTTCAGGGTTTCCGGCGTCACCTGGATGGAGGTGGCCTTGGCGCGTGCTTCAATCACCTTGGTCAGGGTGTCCTGTTCAAAAGCGGCTTCGCCCTTGACCGTGGCCACAATGTTGGGCACCAGGTCGGCACGGCGCTGGTACTGGTTCAGCACTTCAGACCAGGCCGATTTGGTTTGCTCGTCGAGGCGCTGAAAGTCGTTGTAGCCGCAACCCGTGAGGAGCAGGCCCAGCATGCTGACAAGGAACAGGTTTAAAAAGCGGGATTTCATGACGATGTCTTTCGAAAATGCAAGCCGCAACACTAACATAGTCGAATGTCGATGACGCCTCATTCCCCCGGGTCCGTGCAGGCATTCCAAGCTCTGCAGGCCAACCTGCGCCCCTTGGCGGCGGCAGCCGCGAAACCACGTCTGATGATTGCGGGCGCGACCGGCGTGYTGGGCAATGAAGTGTTGCGCCGCCTTGTGGGCCGCGGACGTTATGCGCACACCGAGGTGCTGGCTACTGAAACCATGACCACCGGTATGGCCGGCGTGGGGATTGTGCTGGCAGGTGATGCTTCAGCAATCGAGGCATGGCCCGCGCGGCCTCAGCTTGTTCATACCGGCCTGGTCATGTTTGAGCCGCCACGGCTTTTTTATGGGCGTGAGCGCACACTGTGGACGCCCGTGCCGGGACAACTGCCGGTGCTGGCCCGCTGGTTGAAACGCTGTGGCGCACAGACACTGGTTGTGGTGGTGCCCCACGCTTCGGGGCGTTTACCCGATGCCCTCAAGCGCGGACTGGCCGACCTCGATGAGCAAGCCGTGGCTTCACTGGGCTTTGAACGCGTGTTGTTGGTGCGCTCGGCGCGCAAGACCGAAGGTATTGCGGGCGCCAATTTTTTCGAGAAGACGGCGTCGTGGATGCTGTCGACCCTCAAGTTCATGATTCCCGCAGCCGAGCAGCCGGTGCGTCCTGCCAAGCTGGCAGAGTTTATCGACGCAGCGCTGCAGGTTTTGCCGCCGGGTACCCATGTGGCCGCGCCTGAGGTGCTTTGGCAGGCTAACCAGAGCGGCGGAAACGGCCGGCGTATCGGGCCGCAAGACAACAGCATGCAAGGTGTCGTACGCTCGTGGCTTGCTGCAAGGCTCAATCCCGAGCAGAATTCACCACCCAACGCCAAGCCGGACTGACGCCTTCCCATGCCCAAACCCAAAGTCCCGCCCGCCAGCAGCGGCAACGCCGATGACATCGAGGCGGCTTTTTATGACGCGCTGCAAAGCGGCGACATCGAAAAGCTCATGGCCTGCTGGGGCGATGACGACGACATCGTCTGTGTGCACCCGGGTGGCGCCCGGCTGGTGGGCCCGGCGGCCATACGCGCCACTTTTGACGCCATGTTTGCCAATGGCACCATCAATGCCCAGGCCATCAAGGTGCGAAAGGTCGAGACCATGAGCGCCTGCGTGCACAGCGTGCTGGAACGCATCGAGGTGCTGACCGATGAAGGGCCACGGCATGCCTACGTGATTGCCACCAATGTGTATCACAAGGGTGCGCAAGGCTGGCGCATGGTGGCACACCATGCCAGTCCCGGCACGCCGCGAGAAATGCAGGAAGTGTCGGAAACACCGACCGTCCTGCACTGAAGGGCCTGCGGTGAAATACGCAGCACCCTGGTGGCTGCCGGGCGGCAATTTGCAGACCATCTGGGCTGCGCTGCGGTCACGCCGCTACCTGGGCCCGCCGCCCGTGTTTCGCCGCGAGCGCTGGGATACCCCCGATAGCGACTTTGTCGACGTTGACTGGATGCTCGATGGAAACGAGCCTTCGTCGGGGCTTCCGGCAGCTTCCCCGACGGGCAACGAATCCATCGAGATG
This sequence comes from Polaromonas sp. P1_E1_2, assembly GCF_056406035.1. NCBI lineage: Bacteria > Pseudomonadati > Pseudomonadota > Betaproteobacteria > Burkholderiales > Comamonadaceae > Polaromonas > Polaromonas sp. P1_E1_2. The sequence continues at coordinate 14,806 of NZ_JBFUAZ010000033.1, forward strand.
AGACGCAAGGAATCGCGCAAGGAAGTGCCACTCCTGGTGGTGTTTCATGGGCTTGAGGGGTCATCTGCCAGCCACTACGCCGAAGCGCTTGCCGATGTGGCTCGCGAGCGCGGCTGGGGCTGCGCCATTCCACACTTCCGGGGGTGTTCCGGTGAATTGAACCTAGCGCCGCGGGCTTATCACTCAGGAGATTTTGCAGAGATAGACTGGATACTGCGGCGCTTTGCGCAGGCCCATTCCGGGCCGGTCGTTGCCGTAGGCATTTCATTGGGTGGCAATGCGTTGATGCGCTGGGCCGGCGAGCTTGGCGCGGAGGCCCGCCAGGTGGTTAGCGGTATTGCGTCCGTCTGTTCGCCGCTGGACCTGACGGCCAGCGGCTGGGCCATAGGTCGGGGATTCAACCGGCAGGTCTACACCCGCATGTTCCTGAGAACCATGGTGCCGAAGGCGCTGAAAAAACTGGAGCAGCACCCAGGTCTTTTTGACCGCGACCGATTGCTGGCCGCGCGCGACTTGTACGCTTTCGACAATGTATTCACCGCGCCTGTCCACGGGTTCAAGGATGCGGATGACTACTGGCTGCGTGCCTCTGCCAAGCCGCATTTGCGCAGCATTGCCGTGCCGGCGCTGGCCCTGAACGCGCTGAACGATCCCTTTGTGCCGGCCGGCAGCCTGCCGCAAACCGCAGACGCCGGCAGCCATGTCACGCTTTGGCAGCCGGCACAGGGCGGCCATGTCGGGTTTCCTTCGCCGCCATTTCCTGGTCATGTGCGTGCCATGCCGGAAGCGGTCACCGGTTTCCTGGCTGCGCATCTTTGATGCTTACCCATAACCCTGCCCACATCGCACCTGCCGTGTGCAGCGCAAAATAGCGGCATGGATGACATCGTCAGGCAGGCCATTGCGAAATGGCCCAATGTTCCCGACTGCTACGGCTGGCTGGGGCTGGACGCACGCGGCAATTGGTACATGCGTGATGAGAGGGCCCAGGCCGCGGGACCTTTTGGTGGCGCGCCTGGCCTGGATGCCGCGCGCCATGCGGCCAGCAAGGGCTCGCTGCTCAAGCACGACAAGCTGATCGATTTCATTCAGCGGAATTATGAAAGCGACGCTGCTGGCCAGTGGTTCTTCCAGAATGGGCCACAGCGCGTGTATGTGGAGCTCGAAGTGACGCCGCTGGTCTGGCGTGTCGCCCCGGCACCTATGTTTGAGGTCACAGCCCATTCCGGCCAAACGGCGCGGCCGCAGCGCTGCATCGTGGACGAATCCGGCAGGGTCTACCTGGAAACCGACCTGGGTTTTGGCCTCGTTCATACCCAGGACATGACGCATGCGGCTGACGCGATAGAGCAGGGCCTGTGGGTGCCCGAGGAAGTCCTGGCCAGCGATTTGTCGCGCCGGTTCGGCTATGTGCGAAGCCCTCAGCTGCTACAAAAAAAGTAGCTGTTTGCGCTGGCTCTGCTTGGGTTGCAGCCCATTTCCTTTTGAATTTACATCAAATTTCCATTAAAAAAGCCGGTCATTGAC
>NZ_JBFUAZ010000034.1:0-15008 GCF_056406035.1 Polaromonas sp. P1_E1_2
GTTTTCACCCAGCACGGCGTGAATTTCACCGGGCTGCACCACCAGCGAAATGCCGCTGTTGGCCACCACGCCGGGGTAGCTTTTGGTGATGCCGGAAAGCTGCAGCCGCGGCGGCTGGCCGGGCGGGCTGTCAGTCTGGGGCGGGGCTGCGGTCATTGTCTCTGGGTATCCGGTTTTGTCTTCGGTTTATAGGTAATTCTGGCTGCAGCCCATACAGGACGGACGCAAGCAGCTATTCTTTTCGTAGCGTCGAGGCCACAGACTTGACACGCTCGCGCAGCCACCGGGCCGAGTTGGAGGCGTGTGTGCGTTCGTGCCAGAGCTGGTAATACATCATGCGGGGAAAGGCGATCGGGGTAGGCAGTATTTTCACCGGCAACAGGCTGGCAAAGCGTTCGCAGTACTGGCGCCCGGTGGTCATCACCAGCAAGCTTGATGCCACCATGGACGGCATGAGACTGAAGTGCGGGCAGCGCACCGTGATGTTGCGCACCATGCCCAGGGTGTCGAGGTGCTCGTCGATCACGCCCTTGGCGCCCGGGTGCGTGGCGGTGGGGGCGATGTGTTCGGCTTCCAGCCAGGTCGCGGCATCCCAGCCGCGGCGCACGGCCGGGTGGTCTTTGGCGACCAGGCACACCACTTCGTCGCCAAAAAGGCGCGCCATGTGCAGGTCGTCGGGCGGCGCGGCCCAGTTGCCTATGACGATGTCGGCCTGGCCTTGCGCCAGGTGCATGCGGTAGTCGGATTCAGCGGACAGTGGGTGGATTTCAATATGGCAGAGCGGCGCCTGGGATTTGATCTGCGCCACCAGTTGCGGCAGGAAAGACGGGTCCAGGTAGTCGCTGGCTGCCAGGCGAAAGGTAGTTTCTGCCGTGGCCGGATCAAACCCGCGCGCATCGCTGAACAGCATGCCGGCCGCGCGCAAAATGCTGGCCGAGGGCTCGATCATGCGCAGGCCCGCATCCGTAGGCACCATGCCGGCGCCGGACCGCACCAGGATAGGGTCACCCGCCAGCGTGCGCAGGCGCTTGAGCGCCGCGCTGACGGCGGGCTGGTACATGCCCAGGCGGAGGGCGGCGCGTGATACGCTGCGTTCGGTAAGCACGGTATTCAAGACCCTGATGAGATGGAGGTCTATCTTGTCGAAAAGCGCCTGGTCTTTCATACCTTTTCACCCATGCGGTTGATATGCACTTTTGTATGCTGGCCGCGGCATGACTGTTTAACCTGAAGCATGGCTGTCCCATCTTTTTCCAGACCCATCCGCTTCGTCAGGCGGGGTGAAGTTGTTTCCGTCAGCAATGTACCACCCAGCCGCACCCTGCTGGAGCTGCTGCGCGAGGACCTGGCCTGCACCGGCACCAAGGAGGGCTGCGGCGAAGGTGACTGCGGCGCCTGCACCGTGGTACTGGGCGAGGCGGCCGGCGGCAAGCTTGAATACCGTGCCATCAACAGCTGCATTCGTCTTGCGCACTCCATCGACGGCATGGCACTCTGGACGGTAGAGGATATTGCAGAGGATGACGCCTTGCACCCCGCCCAGCAAGCCATGGTGGACAAGCACGGCTCCCAATGCGGCTTCTGCACACCCGGCTTTGTGATGAGCCTGTTCGGCATGTACCAAAACCACGTCTGCAAGGGCGAGCCCGTCACGCGGGAGCTGGCGCAGGAAGAACTCTCCGGCAACCTCTGCCGCTGCACCGGCTACCGGCCCATCCTGGAGGCCGCGCAGACCATGGGCAGCCTGCCTCCCGTGAGGATCGACGAAGCCGGTTTGCTACAAAAACTGGAGCTGCTTGCGCCCGCCCCTATTGGGCTGCAGGCCGATTTGGCTTACAAGTCGCCGCGAACACTGAAAGCCCTGTTGCAGGCCCGCGCCGCCCACCCCGGCGCCCAGCTGGTGGCCGGCTGCACCGACGTGGGCTTGTGGGTGACCAAGCAGCACATGCAGTTCGGGGAAGTGCTGGATGTCACCAAAGTGCGGGAGCTGCGCCGCATCGAAGACTACCCGCATCACATCGCCATCGGCGCTGCCGTGACACTGGCCGACGCCTATGCGGCGCTGGTGAAAGACCGGCCGCAGTTGCACAACTTCGCCGCCCGCTTTGCCGGGCTGCCGGTGCGCAATTCCGGCACGCTGGGCGGCAACATCGCCAACGGCTCGCCGATTGGCGACTCCATGCCCTTGCTGATTGCACTCGGTGCAAACATCGTCCTGATGAGCCTGCGCGGCCACCGCGAAATGCCGGTGGAAGCGCTTTACACCGGCTACCGCAAGAATGTGATGGCGCCCGACGAAGTGCTGGCCTGGGTCAAGGTACCCAAGGCACAGCCCCGGGAGGCGATGAAGGTTTACAAAATCTCCAAGCGCTACGACGACGACATTTCCGCCGTCTGCCTGGCAATCAACCTGCAGATTGAAAACAACACCGTTATCACTGCTTCCATCGGTGCGGGCGGCGTCGCCGCCACGCCGGTGCGTGCCATCCAGACCGAGGCGGCGCTGACAGGGAAGCCCTGGACGCAGACCACTGTGCAGCACGCCATCGCTACGTTTCGCGCCGAATTCTCACCCATCTCGGACATGCGCGCCTCCGCGGCCTACCGCAGCCAGGTGCTGGGTAACCTGCTCCAGCGCTACTGGCTGGAAAGCCAAGGCCTGCAGCAGATCAACCTGGCCAGCTTCCGGCTGGAGGAAGCCACATGAACGCCGCGAAAGATGTTTCCGTCAGCCGGGATGCGGTGGCCGACCCGGACGTGCGCGCAGCCAATGCCCGCGCTGGCGATATGCCCCCCGCAGACCTGGCGGAAAAAACGTCGCTGACCCAAAAACCTGCAGGCACGCAGGCGGCTGGCCGCTCCACACCCCATGAAAGCGCCCGCGCGCAAGTCGCTGGCGCCGCCACCTATGTCGACGACATTCCGGAAGTGCGCGGCACGCTGCATGCCGCGCCCATTTTGTCGACCGTGGCACACGGAAAGCTGCGGGGCATTGACACCGCCGCAGCGCTGGCGATGCCGGGCGTGCGCGATGTGATCCTGGCACGCGACATTCCGGGCGACCCGGTGCTGGGCAATTTCTCGCACGACGAACCGGTGTTTGCGCAGGGCACCGTGCAGCACATCGGCCAGGTGATCGGCGTGGTAGTGGCCCACACCGTCATGCAGGCCCGCCGCGCCGCGCGCAAGGTGGTGTGCAACATCGAACCCCTGCCCGCCCTGCTGACCGTGCACGACGCGCTCAAGGCCGAAAGTTATGTGCTGCCGCCGGTCTTCGTGAAACGCGGCGATGCGGCCAGCGCCTTGAATAAGGCCGCGCACACACTGCACGGCACACTCGAAGTGGGCGGCCAGGAGCATTTCTACCTCGAAGGCCAGGTTGCCTACGTGGTGCCGCAGGAACAGCAGCAATGGCTGGTTTACTCGAGCACCCAGCACCCCGGCGAGATCCAGCATTGGGTGTCGCATGCACTGGGCATCGCCAACCACGCAGTGCGCGTCGAATGCCGGCGCATGGGCGGCGGCTTTGGCGGCAAGGAAACGCAGTCGGGCCAGATGGCCGTCTGGGCCGCCATTGCTGCCCACAAACTGCATTGCCCCGTCAAGCTGCGGCTGGACCGCGACGACGACTTCATGGTCACCGGCAAGCGCCACCCGTTTGCGTATGAATACGACGTGGGCTTTGACGGCACCGGCCGGCTCAGCGGTCTCAAGCTCATGATGGCGGTGAACTGCGGCTTCAGCGCCGACCTGTCGGGCCCGGTGGCCGACCGCGCGGTCTTCCACGCCGACAACGCCTACTTTCTGGAAGACGTGGAGATCGCGTCTTACCGCTGCAAGACCAACACGCAAAGCAACACCGCCTTCCGCGGCTTTGGCGGGCCGCAAGGCATGATCGTGATTGAAGCCATCATGGGCGACATCGCGCGTACGCTGGGCCTGGACCCGTTGGCTGTGCGAAAACGCAACCTCTACGGCATCGGCGAGCGCGATGTGACGCACTACCAGATGAAGGTCGAGGACAACATCCTCGCCCCGCTGCTATCAAAACTGGAGCTGTCCGCGCTTTATTCACAACGCCGCCAGGCCATTTCCGCCTGGAATGCCCAAAGTCCGGTCATCAAGCGCGGCATCGCCATCACGCCCGTCAAGTTCGGCATTTCGTTTACCGCCACCCTCTTCAACCAGGCCGGCGCGCTGGTGCATGTGTACACCGACGGCAGCGTGCAGGTGAACCACGGCGGCACCGAAATGGGCCAGGGGCTGAACACCAAAGTCGCCCAGATCGTGGCCGATGAACTGGGCGTGCCCTTCGACCAGGTGCTGGCCACAGCCAGCGACACCAGCAAGATTCCGAATGCGTCAGCCACCGCCGCCTCAGCCGGCACCGACCTGAACGCGCGCGCCGCGCAATACGCCGCCCGCAATGTGCGCGACAACCTGGCGCAATTTGTTGCCGGCCTGGACCGCTGCGGTGCGGGTGCGGTGCAGTTTGAAGGCGGCGAGGTCATCACACCCGCAGGCGCGCGGCCCTTCACCGAGGTGGTGAAGCTGGCGTATGCCAACCGCATCCAGCTCTGGAGCGACGGTTTTTACCGCACGCCGAAAATCCACTACGACAAGGCCACGTTGACCGGCCGGCCGTTTTATTACTTCGCTTACGGCGCGGCCTGCACCGAAGTCGCCATCGACACCCTGACGGGCGAAAGCCGCGTGCTGAAAGTCGACATCCTGCATGACGTGGGTACCAGCATCAACCCCGCTATCGACATCGGTCAGATCGAAGGCGGTTTTGTGCAAGGTATGGGCTGGCTCACGACCGAGCAGTTGGTGTGGAACGACAAGGGCCTCTTGACCACGCACGCACCCAGCACCTACAAGATTCCGGCCACCGGGGATGTGCCCGAGCACCTCAAAGTTGACCTGTGGCCCGAGCCCAACCGCGAAGACAACGTCTTCGGCAGCAAGGCCGTGGGCGAGCCGCCGCTGATGCTGGCGATCAGTGTGTACGAGGCTTTGCGCGATGCGATTGCTTCAGCGCGTCCTGGACGGGCCGTTGTGCTGGAAGCGCCGGCCACGCCGGAGAACGTACTCGAGGCGCTGGGCAGGCCTTGAATCACACGGCGTTCAAGCCTCGCGGTACATCCCCGAGTCGCCGCGCACGCCCAGCTTCTTCCTGAACGCCTGGATGTCAAAGCCCTCGCTGGCGAGCTGCTTTTGCATGACGGTCTGGGCGGCGGCCACCGCATCGGCATTGGCCCACTCGACCACGGTCACCACATCGAACTCGCTGCTGTCACCCGTCTGGGTCAGCACATGTTTTTGCAGGCAGCCGGGCTGCTCGCCCAGCATGCGCTGGACCTGGTGAATGCGCTCGACAAAAGCGGAGATTGATTGCGAGGGCACGACGAATTTGTCGACGCGGAACACGGAGGCGGAAGCGGGGCTTGATAAATCGCTGGACATGAAAACAACTCCTTTGAAATAAGCGGGCCGGATTGGCCTGCAAAATGAGGAGTCTGAAACCTGAAGTAAAGTTGAGGTCAAGCATTTTTTCAAGGAAATCCATGGGYACGGAACTGGAACAGGYCGGCATYTTCCCCACRCTCWCGGTCGGCGACATGGCGCGCCGCAGCGGCGTGGCGGTGTCCACCCTGCACTTTTATGAGAAAAAAGGGTTGATCAGCAGCAACCGCACCGGGGGCAACCAGCGCCGCTACGCGCGTGAAATGCTGCGGCGCGTAGCCTTTGTGCGCGTCGCGCAGCGGGTGGGCATCGCGCTGGCGGACATCGAAGCCGCGTTGGCCACCCTGCCCGCGAAAGCAGCGCCCAGCCGCGCGGACTGGGCCCGACTGTCGGCCGCCTGGCGCGCCGACCTCGATGAGCGCATGGCCCAGCTCAAGAAACTGCGCGACACGCTGGACGACTGCATAGGTTGCGGCTGCCTGTCGATTGACAAATGCCGGCTGCGCAACCCTTATGACCAGCTGGCCGGGCAGGGCGCGGGGCCGCAGCGTTTGTGGGTTCGTCGCCGGGGAGACTAGAACAAGGGGCGGATCAAATCCAGCAACATCATCGCCACAGCAAAGCCCATCACCACCACACCGCCCCAGCCAAACCAGGTGGTCTTGAAACCGGAGGTGAAATTGCCCATTACCGATTTCCGGCCGGCCAGCAGCATCAGGCCCGCCATGATGGGCACGGCCACCACGCCGTTGATCACGGCACTCCAGTAGAGCGCCTTCATCGGGTCTATGCTGGTGAAGTCCATGCCGGTGCCCACCACGGTGGCGATGACGATGATGGCGTAAAAGCGCTTGGCTTCGTACCAGTGGCGCTCCAGGCCCTCGGGCCAGCCGAAGGCTTCGGCCACCGCATAGGCGGCCGATGAGGCCAGCACCGGCACGGCCAGCAAACCGGTGGCGATGATGCCGCCGGCAAACAGCGCGAAGGCAAAATCGCCGGCCAGCGGCCGCAGCGCCTGCGCCGCCTGCGCGGCTGATGTCACATCATGGATACCGGCCGCATACAGCACCGCACCGCCCAGCACCATGATGAAGAAGGCGATGGCGTTCGAGAAAAACATGCCGATGTAGGTGTCGCGCTTGACGCGGCGCAGGTCGCGGCGGATCTTCTTTTCGGCGCCCAGTACCCCGCCCTTCAGGCGCAGCTCTTCCACCTCCTGCGAGGCCTGCCAGAAAAACAGGTAAGGCGAAATCGTGGTGCCCAGCAACGCGACGATCATCATCCAGTAGCCCGAGGTCCATTGCAGTTTGGGAACGACCAGGTCATGCAGCACCTGGGCCCACTGCACCTGCACCAGGAACACGGCGATGACATAGGCAAAGAGAAAGAGCGTGAGCCATTTCAAAATGGGTGCGAGCTTGCGGTAAGGCACAAACACCTGTAGCAGCACGGTGATGATGCCGAAGGCCACTGCATGAAAGTGGTCGCCGCCGCCCACCGCCAGCTGCAGCGCCTCGCCCATCGCGGCAATGTCGGCGGCAATGTTGATGGTGTTGGCAATCACCAGCAAAAACACCATGCTCATCAGGAAGGCACGTGGCGTGTGCTCGCGCAGGTTGGCCGCCACACCCTTGCCGGTGACGCGACCTATGCGGGCGCTCACCAGCTGGATGGCGATCATGAAAGGCAGCGACAAAAACACCGTCCAGAGCAGGCCGGTGCCGAACTGCGCCCCCGCCTGCGTGTAGGTAGCGATGCCGGAAGGGTCGTCATCGGCAGCGCCGGTGACAACGCCTGGGCCGACATGGCGCAGGAAAGAGGGGATGCGGTTCAACATGGCCGCGAGGCTAACACGGCTTGATGAGGCCTGGCTTAAGCTATATCAATACATTGATTCAGGCTGCAGGCCAATTCAGACGGGCGCAAACAGCTACAAAATCAATAGCAGACGCCGAACCGCGGGCGGCCGAGCAGACGGACTGCAGACAAAGGCGTAGGATGACTCATCTGCGGCAAGCTCCCGCGGCCCATCGCGACTCAGGACGCCAGAGGACCTTCGCGCAAGCGCAGGTTTCCCTCCATACCGGAGAAATCATGACCACTGCATCACGCATGAGCGTTCAGGCTTCACAGCCCTCACGGCGCGCGGCGCCTCCACCCGGCCTTGCCGGGGGGTGGTGCAAGGGCAATCGATATGGCCCCGCACCTGCCTTGTCCGCTGGAGGAACCGCGTGATGGACAGCGCCGCCCTCAGCCTTCTGGGCGCCTTCCTGTTGTCCATCATCGGACTCTTTGTCTTTATCTGGTCGCTGCGCAAAGGACTACTGGTAGAAAACCCTGTCGCGGCTTCCGTCATCTTCGCGCACGGCGAGATCGGCCAGGTCGACGACCCCGCGCTACAGGACGTGGCACAGGCGTCGATGCAGAAGGCCGTGAAGGAAGGCGGCATCAAGACCCACGCCGCCGATGCCGCCGAGCTGCTGGACCGCATCACGTCCGACCGCTCTACCGCGTTTCCGGTGTTCATGTTCATCACCTTTGCCTGCCTGTGGCTCATCGTGGGCTCGATGGCGGGGCTGGTGTCGTCCATCAAGCTGCATGAGCCCGACTGGCTTACCGACTATGCCTGGTTGACCTTCGGCCGCATACGCACGGTGCACCTGACCGGCGTGCTCTACGGCTGGATCACCAATGCCGCGCTGGGAATGATCGTGTGGCTGCTGCCGCGGCTGCTGCGCACCCGGCTCTACGGCGCCATCTGGGTCATGCTGGGCGGGGCGCTCATCAACATGGGCATCGCAGGGGGCATAGGCGCCATCGCGACCGGCTGGAACGACGGCATGGAATACCTGGAAATTCCATGGCAGATCGCGATCTTCATGTTCGCCGGCTTTGCCCTTGTCATCCTGCCGGTGCTGTTCACGCTGGTCAACCGCAAGGTCTCGCACCTGTACGTCAGCGTCTGGTACATGACGGCGGCGCTGCTGTGGATTGCCCTGCTTTTCCTGGTCGGCAAGATGCCCGGCGTGCACACCGGCGTGCAGCAGGCCACCACCAACTGGTGGTACGGGCACAACGTGCTGGGCCTGTGGTTCACGCCGGTGAGCGTGGGTGCCATCTATTACTTCCTGCCCAAAATCATCGGCCGGCCGATACGCTCCTACAACCTCTCGCTGCTGGGCTTCTGGACGCTGGCATTTTTCTACGGGCAGGTCGGCGGCCACCACCTCATCGGTGGCCCGGTGCCCGGCTGGCTCATCACGCTGTCGATCGTGCAGAGCGTCATGATGGTGATCCCCGTGATCGCCTTCAGCATCAACATGGGCGCCACGCTGCAGGGGCGCATGCACCTGGCGCGTTATTCGCCAACGCTGCGCTTCATGATGTTCGGCGGGCTGATGTACCTCGCCTCATCGCTGCAGGGCTCGCTGGAGGCGCTGCGCAGCGTCAACCAGATCACCCACTTCACCCATTTCACGGTGGCTCATGCGCACCTGGGCGCCTATGCCTTTGTCACCATGGTGCTGTTCGGCGCCATCTACTTCATGATGCCCCGCGTGCTGAACTGGGAGTGGCCCTACCCGAAACTGATCACCCTGCATTTCTGGCTGGCGGCCGTCGGGGTGACGATATATTTTGTCGGGCTCACCATCGGCGGCTGGCTTCAAGGTGTGGCGATGCTGGATGCCGCCCAGCCCTTCATGGCTTCCGTCGAGCTGACCCTGCCCTACCTGAAATGGCGATCCGTGGGTGGCGGCCTGATGGTACTCAGCCACCTGGTGTTCGTCGGCCATTTCCTGACCATGGCGCTTCGTTTCGGGCCGGGCCGCGCGGGCGCCGCCCTCTTCTGGCCCAACGACGCACGCAGCGCTGAAATGGGAGCCGCTCATGGAAAATGAAGTCAAGCTGGCATCGGGCGCCATGGTGGCCCTGGGCATCGCCACGGCAGCGCTGGTGGTGATGCCCTACATGCAGGTGCGCGACATCAAGCCGCCGCCGGAGCTGAAAAACTACACCAGTGCCCAACTCCGCGGGCGCGAGGTCTACATCGCCAATGGCTGCGTGTATTGCCACAGCCAGCAGCCGCGTGACCGGAACTTCGGCCCCGATGCCGAACGCGGCTGGGGCCGGGCCTCGGTGCCGGGCGATTATTTCTATGACAAGCCGCACCTGCTGGGCAGCATGCGCACCGGGCCGGACCTCTTCAACATCGGGGCGCGCCAGCCGAGCAAGGACTGGCACCTGGGCCACCTGTACCAGCCGCGCGCCTATGTGCCCGGCTCCATCATGCCGTCCTACCCATATCTCTTCACGGTAAAGGACGCGAAAGACGCCGAAAGCGAGGGTGAGCAACCGCTGGCGCTGCCACCCGCCTATGGGCCGAACATCGGCCAGGTGGTCGTGCCTTCGCCCCAGGCGCTGGACCTGGTCAAGTACCTGCAGGGCCTGAACCACACCTACCCGGTGCTGCCACCCGCCCCCAAGCCCTGAGCCACACAAGGTCATCCCATGTTGAACGACAAGACATCTGAAAGCCGGGCCCAGGAGCGGGAACAGGCGGAGCCCTCTGAAAAAAGCCAGCCCATCCCGCTGATCTTCCTGGTCGGGGCATTGGCCCTGGTGCTATGGGGCGCGGGCTACATCGTGCTGTCCGGCTCCTTCGGCCGCGCCGACCTGGGGGACAAGCGCACCCTGGCGGATCTCTCGGGGCCCGCGCCAGGCGCTGCGGCCAACGGCAAACAGCTGTTCACCGCCAACTGCGTGGCCTGCCACCAGGCCACCGGCAAAGGGCTGCCCGGCGTGTTTCCACCGCTGGACGGCTCCGAATGGGTCACCGGCGACGAGCGCACCGTGGCCAACATCCTGCTGCATGGCGTCACGGGCGAAATCACCGTCATGGGCAATACCTTCAAGGGCGCCATGCCGGCGTTCGGGCAGCTCAGCGATGCCGAACTGGCCGCGGTGGCGAGCTACATCCGCGCCGAATGGTCCAACAAGGCGGGAGCCATCAAGCCCGAGCTGTTCGAGGCCGAACGCAAGGCCGGCACGCGAACCGCACCGTTCAACGGCGGCGCCGAGCTCAAGGCGCTGACGGCCAAAGCCTCCTGAGCCCTTCGATGTTTCGCACCGCCTTTCTGAGCGCCATGCTGGCCCTGGCAGGCTATAGCGCCGCCACGTGGCTGACGCACGACTTCCAGGTCTGGACCGCCGAGGGCGCCCGCCGACTCGAAGTTGCGCTGCGACCTGTCGCAACTCCCGCAGTCAGCGTCGACGGGCCCGGCATCGCCCCTCAAACGCTATCGCAGCGGCTCGCCGACGGGCAGTCCGTCACGCTGGTGGATTTCGTCTATACACGTTGCCAGACCGTCTGCCTGGCGATGGGCAGCAGCTTCCAGCAAATGCAGCGAATCTTGCAGGAGCGCAGCAGCCACGTGAAACTGCTGTCGATCAGCTTCGACGGCAGTTACGACAGCCCTGGCGTGCTGCAAACTTATGCAGCGCGATTGAGCGCCGACCCGGCGTTATGGCGCTTTGTGCGCGTGCAGAACCCGCGGGACACCCAGCGCCTGCTGGCGGATTTCCAGGTCGTGGTGGTCCCTGACGGCCGCGGCGATTTTGAACACAACGCGGCGCTGCTGGTCATCGACCAGAAAGGCCGGCTGGTTCGCATTTTTGACTACGCGGAACAACAGCTCGCGCTCGACTATGCGCAGCACCTTGCGCAGGCGGCCTCACCATGAAGAGGCTGGCGCATCCCTCGCGCGGCACCCTGGCGGTTATGGCCGTCGCCCTGCTGTGCCTGCTGGCCTTGCCCGGCCTGCGGCATGGGCTGGAAGCCAGCATGACCCTTCACATGCTGGTGCAGTATCCCCTGCTGGCGCTCGCCGGCTATCTGCTCGCCGCAGCACTGCCGGGGCGCTGGCTGGCTCGCCTGGGGCTCTGGAATGCCCACGGCATCAGCGGTTTGTTCGCGGCCGCGATGATGCTCGCGATCATGATGATTCCCCGCGTACTGGACCTGGCGCTGGTGGACAGCCGCATCGAAATACTGAAAAGCCTGGCCCTGCTGGCCTGCGGCGCCGCCGTGCGCTTGTCCTGGCACGCGGCGGGCCTGCTGGTGCAGGGTTTCTTTCTGGGCAATGTGCTGCCGATGATGGCAGTCGTGGGCAACCTGTATGAAACTTCGCCGGTACGCGTCTGCAACGCCTACCTGCTGGACGACCAGGCCCGGCTGGGGCAGATGCTGGTCTGGATTGCAGCGGCGATTGCCGCTGCATGGTTCGCCTGGCTGGTCCGTGCCTTGATGCAAAGAGACGCTGCCATGCTGCCTGACGATGCAGCAACGAAACCCACGGCACGCTGACACCACTCATGCCGCCGGGGTGCCACTCACATGGCAAGGTTCAGATCCACCTCCAGGCCTGCCCGCTTCATCTCACGTGCCAGCAGCAGCCGCCACAGGCCTGCCTCATCGACCGAAATGCTTGTGGCGCCCTTCAGGACATCCGGCAAGGCGTCGTCTTGGGACAGCAGGCAGGCAATGCGGTTGCGGCCGAGCGCGGCCAGCATGAATCCAATGGCCAGCATGGCCGCAGGCGCATCGGATTTGTTGCCCGGCAGGAGCAGCAAAAACGCCACATTGCGCAGCCCCTCCAGTTGATCGATGGAGACGGCGTCGAGTATCGCCGCCTCCAGCCCCAGCTGCTCCATGAACTGGCACGCATCGCCCACGGCATCTCCGCCCAGGCCCAGGATAGCCACGCGAGAACCGGACACGGCTTGCGGTGCCGTGGCGGAAGAGAAAGGGAGATCTGTCTTGGACATGGGCATCCTCGTTGGAATGGAAGGTGAAGGTGTGGAGATCTGCTCCGGTTCCGGTGCTGGTGCTGGTGCTGGTGCTGGTGCTGGTGGGGGCGGTGACACCGGTTTCGCCTCCACAACCGGGTCCACCATCGGCGCTGCAGTGCCATCGAGGTAGTCGCTCAGCAGCTTCTTGGCCGCATTCACGCGCATGATGGCCAGATCGATCCCTTGCCTGACTTTTTGCTGGCGTTCGTCGTCCGTGAAGCGGTCGCCGAAAGTCTTGTCCAGCAGAAAATCCTGTATCGCGACGGCAAACTGCCGGTATTCGGGCGTGCCCACGCCAAAGCTGTCGGCCAGGGTGGTGTTGACTTTCTTTTGCAGGGACTCCACGCTCGAATCCCAGCCGGTTTGCGTCACCGATATTTTGAAGGCCCGCAGAATCTTGATCTGCCGATTGACCTTTTCGATCGCGTTCTCGATCTGGGCTTTATCGGGGGCGCCGGATGGTAGTGTATTTTTGCCGTTGGACATGCAGGTTCCTCATGCGACCAGCCCATACTGTAAGGCTTCTCTGGCCCCGGACTCAACACCAGCAATGCACGGCACCTTTTCACATCGGCATGCATCGGCCAGGAATGACCCGGCCATTCATTACACCTGCAGCGAAATCACCGTTCCGCCACCGCATGGCTCGCACGAGAACTTCACAGGCAGGAAGGCTTCGATGGTCCGCGCATTGGTGCGGGTGTGCTCGGTCAGCTCCGTCGCCCAATAGCGACCCATCCGACCCTGCAGGCCCGCCAGTGCCATGGGAATCATCAGCTGGTCTGCCAGGTGCGGGCCTACCGGCGCCTCGTGGGCCTGGTAGGCCTTCACCTCCTGCAGCACGCGGCGGGCGACCTGCTCGGCACTCACGCTCTTTTCGCCATAGGCCGCAAAGACCTCGGTGATGTGCTCATAGCGCAGGACGGCCAACAGCGCGTTGCCCGGCCCTTCGTTGCTGCGCAGCCCGCGGTCGCGCAGGCAGCCTTCTTCCCAACCCAGCCCCTTGCGCAGCACGTCCAGCTCACGTTCCGCCACGCCTCTGGGCAGGCCAGCGTGCAGGCATTCGGCATAAGCCTCCAGCAACGCGCCGCGCTCCATGAGGTGAATGGCCGAAAAGCCCTGCGTGGGCGGATTCAGGCGCACGCGCGCCTCCCCGCCTCCCGCCGGGTAAAAACCGTGGCGGCGCAACTCAATGTCAAACAGGGCCTCTCCATTGCCGGCGAAACAAGGTGCCAGCAGCGACAGGAAGGAACACGACGGCGCCATCGGGTTGTGCGTCCCACCGCTGAGATGCAGCGTGGAGGCGGCCCTGGCCTGGAGCAGCGGCCACAGCACGGTTTGCAGCACCAGCATGCAGCTGCCGGCCGAGCCGACCGCAAATTCGTAGTCGCCCGCGCGCACCTCACCTGGCGTGAACAGCAACGTGGTTTCGCCAATCTGCACCGCCTGACCGGTGGCATTGACGGCGGAAGTCTGATCGACGCCGCCGCCCACAGACACGGCCGCGTTCACGCAGGCCAGGTGCTGGCGCATCAAGCCGGGCTTGGGCCGCTTCGCACGGATGTTGTCCATGCGAAACGGCTTGCCCGTCACCAGGCTGAGCGCCAGCGCGGTGCGCAAGATCTGCCCGCCACCTTCGCCTTGCGAGCCATCCAGTTCAATTATGTTTTTAACTTCAATTTTCATTGTTCTTCTTTTCTATCTTCAAAGCCAAGCCCGCCTGGCTCACGCGCCGCGCCTCTTCCACTCGCGCACGCTCCAACAGACGGCAAGGACGGCAGCGCACCGCGCAGCTTTCAATACGACCCTTGGCGATTTCATACCACCACTTCTGCTGCTTTGCCGTCCACACCTCGTGCGCACCGCAGTCCTTGCAGACAAAGGGCGTGTCGATGTAGAACGAGGGCAACAAACTCCAGGTGGTGTTATGCGCCAGTTGCGCGTGGTCCGCCGCCACAGCGCCCAAAGGCACTGACCTGGTTGAAATAAAGGGGTTGGGTGCCCGCGCCGCGCTCAGGCGTGCCAGGCGCTTGGCCTTGATCTCCTCCCGCCTTTGCTTTCCGCTCTTCATCACACGTCCTTTTGCGGGGCTCACCCCATTTCAATCTGTTTGACTCGCCACAAGGACGGAAATGGTGTTGCGAGCCGGGTTCCAGATTGTGAGACACCAAATTCCCCACCACTCCTTGCCGGAATCAAAGTAGGTACTCCACCCACTGCGCCCTGGATTCTGATCAGGGTCACCAACCCAATCCAAAACGCATAGGTTATTTGTCCGATCCGCCCCCAGAAGCTTCAGCCACTTCACGAAATTCTCTTGAGCGTCGGAATCTGTCCAACTGGTGCCGTAAGGTGGATCACGAAAGGCGTGAAACAACGGGGGGTGGATCTCAGGCAACCCCCGCGTTGTTACAAGCGCGTCAAACTCACCGGCCAGCAGGGTCTTGCTTTTTGCACTCTGGATGTCAGCCTTTATGTCAATTTCTTGAAAGGCCATCGCCAGTGCTGCTTTGTGCAAATCCTCCGAATACCGATAGGGCTCCACCTGAAAGACGTTGAACTGAAATGCGCAACGCGCTCGGATTAGCTCGGTCCGCAATTCAGCTATCGCGGGGCTCACCAATTCCACCAGATAGCTACTCGATGTTTGACTCATATTCCTTACCCCTTCACACACACCACCTGCTTCAACG
>NZ_JBFUAZ010000035.1:0-14823 GCF_056406035.1 Polaromonas sp. P1_E1_2
AGGTGAATAAAGCGCGCCGCGCCTATGGTTGCCCGCCAATAGTTTCGCGCCCTGCGCCACCGCTTCATTCACACGCGACTCAAACAGCATAGCCGCCGGCTCATCAATCACCGTGCCCATGTCGTTGGCCTTGTCGGCCGGGTCGCCGTATTTCCAGGCCAGGGTCTTGGCCAGCACCTGCTCCACAAACTCGCCCGCCACCGCCTCATGCACCATGAGCCGCTTGATGGCCGTGCAGCGCTGGCCTGAATTTTTGTATGAACCCTGCACGGCCAGCGTGGAGGCCTCATTGAGATCGGCATCCTCCATCACGATGATGGGGTCGTTGCCGCCCAGCTCCAGCACCACGCGCCGGTAACCGGCCTTGCCGGCGATGTACTTGCCGATGGCCACGCCACCCGTAAATGTCACCAGGTCGACCATCGGGTTGGTAATCAGTTCGTCCGCAATCTCGCGCGGGTCACCCGTCACCACGCTGAGCATTTCGGGCGGCAACCCCGCCTCATAGAGGATATCGGCGAACAGGATGGCCGAGAAAGGCACTTTCTCGGAAGGTTTGAGCACCATGCGATTGTTGCTTGCAATGCTGGGCACCACCTTGTGCGCCACCTGGTTCATCGGGTGGTTGAACGGCGTGATGGCGGTGATCACGCCCAGGAGCGGGGAGCGGTGCGTGTAGACGCGACGCTTCTTGCCGTGCGGCGTGAGGTCGCAGCTGAAGATCTGGCCGTCGTCCTTGAGCACCTCGGTTGCGCCGAAGAGCAGCACGTCACTGACACGGCCTGCTTCGTAGATGGAGTCCTTCAGGCAGAGCCCCGCCTCCGCCGTGATGAGATTCGCGACCTCCATCAACCGCGACTGGACGATGGCCGCCGCGCGGTTGAGGATGGCTGCGCGTTCATAACGGCTCAGCTGGGGCTTGCAGGCGTGCGCCCTGGCGAAGGTTTCACGGACTTCCTCAAGCGTGGCCTTGGGCACGCTCCCCAGCAGCTTGGTCGTGTACGGATCGAACACCTCGATCGCGCGGTCACCGGTCCGGCCAGCGCCAACCTTGCGGCCAGCCAGTCGCATGGCATTGAGCTGGTGGTCGCGGATGTACTGGTCAATCACTCTGCGGCTTTCAGGACAGGTTATGTGCGGACATGTTTCTTGCGCTTGTTGCCGGATATCTATTGGGCGTAATTGAGCGCCAGATCGAAGGCATCGAAATTACGAAAACGCCGGTTACGGTTCAGGCCCGGCAAGTCCCGGTTCACGATCAGCGGGACACGCTGCTCGCTCATGCCGCCGTGGGACCGCAAGGGCACTTCGAGCGCAGAAAGATCGTGGCGCGAGGCCGACGTCCCGATCACGGTGAAACGTTCGGACACCGCCACGATGTCACCGATCCGGTCGGCCGGGAGTTCGAAGCGCTCGGCGGCCTGTTCACGTGAAAGCACCAGCTCCATGCCCTTGAGCGCCGCCAGCCGTTTGCGGGCAGCCTCGATGTTCGTGCCCTCGGGCAAGTAGACCGTGGCGAAGGATCCCAGCGCGCCGTGATGCACCACATAGGGGTCGGTGATCGGAAGAATCACACGCGCAACGCCCGCGCCCAGCCAGTTGTCAAACCAGTCCTGCAGGTAGATCACGTCGGGCGTGCCGTCCATGGCGACCTTGGCATTCATGCCGTGGTCGGCCGTGAGCACGATCACGCAACCCAGGTCGTCGAGCTGCTGCATATAGCCGTCCATCATGCGGTAGAAGGAATTGGCGCCGTCGGTGCCGGGCGCGTGCTTGTGCTGCACGTAGTCGGTAGTCGACAGGTACATCACATCAGGTTTGTACTTCTGCATGATCTTCACGCCGGCGGCAAACACGAACTCCGACAGGTCTGCGCTGTAGACGCTGGGCAGCGGCTGGCCCACCAGGCCCAGCACGTCTTCAATGCCGTTTTCTTCCAGCGTGACCTGGTCGGCCTTCTCGGATGAAAAACAAATGCCCTTCATCTTGTGGCCCAGCAGCTTGCGCAACTTGTCTTTGGCTGTGACCACCGCCAGGGACTTGCCCGCGTCTGCAAGGGCCGCAAGCAGCGTGGGCGCACGTAGCCACTTGGGGTCATTCATCATGACCTCGGTTTCGGTGGCGGTATCGAACAGGTAGTTGCCGCAGATGCCGTGCACGCTGGGCGGTGCGCCCGTCACGATAGACAGGTTGTTGGGGTTGGTGAAGCTGGGCACCACGCAATCACCCGTCAGGCCCGAACCCAGCGCCAGGGTGCGCTTGAGCCACGGCATGTGGCCGGTGGCCACGGCCTGCGCCAGGTAGTCGGGCTCGCAGCCGTCAACGCACACCACCACTACAGGCTGGGTCGGCAACCGGTACGCCCGGCCATTGACTTTCACTTCGGTTTTTTTATCAGCGACTGCCACGTTGGAGTCTTCCCTTTTCCATGTTTTTCTCTGGGCTTTTTGCGGTGTCGTCTTCGATCAGGTGCGCAGCTTTGGCCTGTGCCGAACGGGCAGCCGGGCTGGCCTGCAGGCGCGCCTGTCGCCGCAGGTCGTTTTCAATCGTGCGCTCCTTGCTTTCGATCACGTGGTCGTACATGGCCCGGCCCGCGACGTCTGCGTCGCCGGACGCGATGGCCTTGACGATCTGCCGGTGTTCGCTGGCCGAGATCGGCATGAGCCAGCCGTCGGCCAGGTTCAGGCGCCGGAACAGCGACAGCTCCTTGATGAGCTTGCGATAGATGGCCGTGAGCTTGCTGTTGCCGGCCATTTCCACCAGCCGGTCGTGGAATTTCAGGTTAAGCAGGTGGTAGTTGTAGGCGTCTTCTGCCTTGACGGCCTTTTCCATCGAGTCGACGAGACCCCGGATTTCCTTGAGCTGGGCCGGCGTGATGTTCCTGGCAAGCTGGCGGCCTACGAGTTCGTCCATCGCGGCGCGCAGATCGAAAATCTCGACAGCTTCCTCGATGGGAATGTCACGCACGAAGACGCCGCGGTTTTTTTCGTTGCGCACCAGGCCGGCTTCCTCCAGCATGCGGAAGGCTTCACGCACTGGTCCGCGGGAGACACCCATCTTTTCGGCCAACGCCGCTTCAATGAGTTTGCTGCCCGGTTCGTATTCGCCAACAAGAATGGCACGCTCGATTTCCTGCTGCACCACGGTGGTGAGGGAACTGGTCTGCAACAGCGCGATAGTGGGATGAAACACGGCATTCATGCTCTGCATTGAAGCACAAAACACAGGATTGTCAACAATCTGCAAAAAACAATTGACAAGATAAAAGGGGCAGCGTTAAATAAATATTGAGCTGGGTTGATATGACCTGAACACAGGTTGGTCATCGCAGTGTCACTGCCCCGACACGAACAGGTCACAACATTGCAGGTTTTCCACAAAGGACTTTTTATGCAGCTGGCTACCCATCTCAAATCCCTGCCAAAGGCGATCGCTCTTATCGGCTTTTTTGGCCTGCTCACCGCTGCCACCGGCGCATTCGCCCAGAAAACCCAGCTGCTGGTCTACACCGCGCTGGAAACCGACCAGATCAAGGCCTATCAAGAGGGCTTCAACAAGGTCTACCCCGATATCGAAATCAAATGGGTCCGCGACTCGACCGGTGTGATCACCGCCAAGCTGCTCGCCGAAAAATCCAACCCCCAGGCCGACACCATCATGGGTGTGGCCGCCTCCAGCCTGGCCCTGCTCGACAAGCAGGGCATGCTCGAACCCTACGCGCCGATCAACCTTGACGGCATCATGAGCCAGTACCGCGACAAGAAAAAAGTCCCCGCCTGGTTCGGCATGGACGTGTGGGGCGCCACCGTGTGCTTCAACACCGTCGAAGCCAAAAAGAAAAACATCCCCACACCCGAGACCTGGCAGGACCTGACCAAGCCCATTTACAAAGGCCAGATCGTCATGCCCAACCCCGCCTCCAGCGGCACCGGCTACTTCGACGTGACCGCCTGGCTCACGCTTTTCGGCGATAAAGACGGCAAGGGCGGCGGCTGGAAGTACATGGACGCCCTGCACGAAAACATCGCGCAGTACACCCATTCGGGTTCCAAGCCCTGCAACATGGCCGCCTCCGGAGAATTTCTGGCGGGCATTTCGTTTGAGTACCGCGGCAACACCAACAAGGCCAAGGGCGCGCCAATTGATCTGGTGTTCCCCAAGGAAGGACTGGGCTGGGACCTGGAAGCCTTTGCCATCCACAAAGGCACCAAGAAGCTGGACGCCGCCAAGAAACTGGCTGACTGGGCTTCGAGCAAGGACGCGATGATGCTCTACGGCAAGAACTTCGCCATCACCGCGCAGCCTGGACTGGCGCCGCCTCTGGCCAATGTGCCGAAAGACTATGAGGCCCGCCTCGTCAAGATGGATTTCAGCTGGGCAGCGGACAACCGCGAGCGCATTTTGAACGAGTGGACGAAGCGCTATAACTCCAAAACAGAGAAGAAGTAGCCCCCTGTCGGCGGCCTTTTGGCCGCCGTCTCCCCCTCAGGGGGACAGCCGCTGTGGCCCGGCGGAGCCGGTTCCACGCCGCTGCTTGCCCTTTGCGCTGGCGCGACCGTTCAGGTAATACACGTATGACCCACGAATGAACAACGACACTTTTCTGAGCCTGCGTCATATCCGCAAGGAGTTCGGCGCCTTCACCGCGCTGCAAGACATCAACCTGGACATCCGCAAGGGCGAGTTCGTGTGCTTCCTCGGCCCATCAGGTTGCGGCAAGACGACTTTGCTGCGGATCATTGCCGGGCTGGAGGTTCAGACCTCGGGTGAGGTGCACCAGGGTGGGCGTGACATCTCGCGGCTGCCGCCGGCTTTGCGTGACTACGGCATCGTGTTTCAGAGTTACGCGCTCTTTCCCAATCTGAGCGTGGCCGATAACGTGGCCTATGGGCTGGTCAATCGCAAGACGCCCAAGGCTGAAGCGGCCCAACGCGTGAGCGAGCTGGTCAAGCTTGTGGGTCTGCCGGGCAGCGAAGCCAAATATCCCAGCCAGTTGTCGGGCGGTCAGCAGCAGCGTATTGCGCTGGCGCGCGCGCTCGCCACCTCCCCAGGCTTGCTATTGCTCGATGAACCTCTTTCGGCGCTCGATGCGCTCGAGCGCGTCCGCCTGCGCCAGGAAATTCGCGCGCTGCAGCAGAAACTGGGCGTAACCACCATCATGGTGACGCACGACCAGGAAGAAGCCTTGAGCGTGGCCGACCGCATCGTGGTAATGAATCACGGCCTGATCGAACAGGTGGGAACACCGATGGAAATTTACCGCGAGCCGGCTTCGCCGTTCGTGGCGGATTTTGTCGGCAAGGTCAATGTCATGCCTGCGCATGTCAACGGCGGCCAGATGAGGTTCGGCACCTTGTGCCTGCCTTGCGACGGCACCGACCGCGAGGTCAAGGTTTACCTGCGCCCGGAAGATGTGCTGGCCCGGCCCATTGCAGCGGATGATGCCCACGTGTTCGACGCCACTATCGAAAAGATCGAATTCCTCGGCTCCTTCTGCCACGTTCACGTGGCCTCTCCTGCACTCGGCAGCCACAAGCTCACGGTTTACCTCTCGCTCAATTTCCTGTCGGAGCAATCCTTGCAGGTAGGCTCGACCCTCCCCCTCAAGTTGCTGCCAGAGCGCATCAAGGTGTTCTGATGCCCGTCTACACACCTCCTGCTTTGCCCCTGGTGCGGCAGCGCGTGCACTGGATTGACCACCTGGCCTACGCTGCCCTTGCGCTGGCGGCTATTATTTTGATAGCATTTCTGGCAGCCCCGCTGCTGGCCATCCTGCAGCAGGCCGTACAGGACAAGGCCGGGGATTTCATCTGGCTTGACAACTTCATCGAGTACGCCAAGACTCCGGCTCTACTGGAAAGCCTGTGGAACAGTCTCTGGATTTCAGGCGCCGTCACCCTGATTGCGGTACCCCTGGCGTTTGGTTTTGCCTATGCGCTGACCCGTTCGTGCATGCAATACAAGGCGCTGTTTCGCGGCATCACGCTGGTTCCCCTGCTGGCACCTTCCCTGCTGTCAGCCATTTCGCTGATTTACTGGTTTGGCAACCAGGGGGTGCTCAAGGGCTGGATGCAGGGTATCGGTATCGACCAGATTTATGGTGCGCCCGGCATTGTGGTGGCCGAATGTTTTGCGGTGTTTCCGCATGCGCTGATGATTCTGGTTACCGCGCTCAGCCTGTCCGACGCTCGGCTGTACGAGGCAGCCAATGCCATGGGCACCAGCGCCAGGCGCAAGTTCTTCACCATCACGCTGCCCGGCGCCAAATACGGTCTCATCTCCGCAGCGCTCGTCACCTTCACGCTGGTCATGACGGACTTCGGCATTCCCAAGGTGATAGGCGGCAACTTCAATGTGCTGGCCACCGACGTTTTCAAGCTGGTGATCGGCCAGCAGGATTTCGCCAAGGGCGCAGTGGTCGCCATCCTGTTGCTGGCGCCTGCCGTCCTGACATTCGCGGTGGACAGCTACGTCAGCAAACGCCAGACCGCGATGCTGACGGCGCGTGCCGTGCCCTACCGGCCCACGCCTTCGCTCGGCTACGACCGGGTCATGACGCTGTACTGCTGCGCCATCGCCTTCCTGGTGCTGGCCATGCTGGGCATGGCGGTGTTCGCATCCTTCGCCAGCTTCTGGCCCTACAACCTTACGCCCAGCCTGCGCCACTACACCATGGGCCTGATCGACGCGGAAGTCGGTGTCGGTTTTCTCAACAGCCTGAAGATGGCGGCGGGCACGGCCTTCTTCGGCACCGCGCTGGTGTTTTGCAGCGCCTACCTGCTCGAAAAGACCAAAGGCATGGACGGCCTGCGCGGCTTTGTGCGCATGCTGGCCATGTTGCCCATGGCCGTACCCGGCCTGGTGCTGGGCCTGGGCTACATCTTCTTTTTCAATGCGCCCGACAATCCTCTGAACGGCCTGTACCACACGCTGACCCTGCTCACGCTGTGCACCATTGTTCACTTCTACACCACCGGCCACCTCACAGCGGTGACCGCACTCAAGAGCCTTGATGGCGAATTTGAAGCCGTCAGCGCCTCGCTCAAGGTGCCCTTCTTCAAGACCTTCTGGCGCGTCACACTGCCCATCTGCACGCCCGCGCTGGTCGACATTGCGCGCTACTTCTTCATCAACGCCATGACCACCATCTCCGCCGTGGTGTTTCTCTATTCGCCCGAAACCAAAGTCGCGTCGATCGCCATCCTGAACCTGGATGAAGCCGGCGAAATGGGCGCTGCCGCAGCCATGGCCGTCCTGATCGGTATGGCATCAACGATTGCAACTCTGCTTTTCATGGCGCTGGCGTGGTGGGTCAACCGCCGTACGCAAGCATGGCGAATCAGTTCGCGCTAGGCGCTTTATGACAGCCCAGCGCAACATCCGCATGCTCACACGTTACAGCGCGTGGGCCAACGACCGTCTGTTCGGCGCATTAAAGCAACTTCCCGCAGCTGAACTCCTGGCATCGCGCGCGACCGGCTTTGGCAACATGCTTCGCACGCTGAACCACGCCTATGTGGTGGATCTCATCTGGCAGGCGCACCTGCAGGGGCGGCCGCATGGCTTCAGCTCCCGCAACACAGAGGCGACCCCCACACTGGAAGAGCTATGCGCAGCTCAGGGGCAAATCGACATCTGGTACATCGAATACGCAGACGCCATGAGCCTTGAAGCGCTCGACGAGATCGTGCATTTCACGTTCATCGATGGCGAAGCGAGTGCCATGACACGGGGAGACATGCTGCTGCACGTTGTCAACCACAAGACCTACCACCGGGGCTACGTGGCCGACATGATCTACCAGGTTCCTGCGCGCCCCCCAGGCATGGACCTGCCCGTATTCCTGCAGGGATACCCGGCCCGACTGAATTGAATCGCCCGCAACGAAGACCACAGGCATAACAAATGGACAGAGACAAAATCCTCCTCACCCCCGGGCCGCTGACCACCACCCTGCGCACCAAGCTCGCGATGCTGAAAGACTGGGGCTCCTGGGACAGCGATTTCAATGCAGTGACCGCGAGTGTGCGCAAAAGCCTGCTGGCCGTCATCCATGGGCAGGAATCGCACGTCGTCGTTCCTCTGCAAGGCAGCGGCACTTTCAGCGTGGAGGCGGCGGTGGCTACGGTGGTACCGAAAGACGGCCACGTACTGGTGATGGACAACGGCGCTTATTGCAAGCGTGCAGCCAGGCTCACCACGCTGATGGGACGGCGCTGCACCATCATGCCCTTCGACGAAGCTGCACAGGTCTCTCCCGCCGCACTGGACGCCATGCTGGAAGCCGACACCAGCATCACCCACGTCATGCTGATCCACTGCGAGACAGGCGCGGGGGTACTTAACCCGCTGAAGGAAGTGGCCGATGTCTGCAAAACCCATGGCAAGGGCCTGCTGGTGGACGCCATGAGTTCCTTCGCCGCGATAGACATCGACGCGCGCAAGGTGCATTTCGACGCACTGGTGGCGGCCAGCGGAAAATGCCTTGAAGGTGTGCCCGGCATGGGTTTTGTCTTCATCCGCAAGGCCGTACTGGACGGTTGTGCCGGCCGCAGCCAGTCGCTGGCCATGGACCTGCACGACCAGCACGCCTACATGGAAAAAACCACGCAGTGGCGCTTCACGCCGCCCACCCATGTGGTGGTGGCGCTGGCCGAAGCCATTGCCCAGTTTGAGGAAGAAGGCGGCCAGCCAGCGCGCCTGGCGCGCTATACCGCCAACTACACCACCCTGGTCACCGGCATGGCAAGGCTCGGTTTCAAACCCTTCCTGGACCCGGCCATCCAGGCGCCCATCATCGTGACCTTCCACGCGCCAGGCGACAGCCGCTACGAATTCAAGAAGTTCTATGCCGCTGCACGAGATCGCGGCTTTGTCCTATACCCGGGCAAGCTCACACAAGTAGAAACTTTCAGGGTGGGCTGCATCGGTGCGATCGGCCCGAACGAGATCGAGCAAGCCGTACTGGCTGTGGCGGGTGCCCTGCAGGACGTGGGCATCACGTCCGCCGCACCGGCAACCCACGCGCACGGAGCGTAGGCCCTGAGAACGTCTCTTTACAAGCATGAGCCGTGGAACCGGCTTTGCCGGGCCACAGGCGGGCGTCCCCCTCGGGGGGCAGGGAGCTACACGAAGTGAGCGACCGTGGGGGCCTAGTGACTTCGGCGAAACGCCTCGGAAGGCAACTCGCCAAACATTTGCTGATAGTCGTGCGCGAAATGACCAAAATGCCAAAACCCAAGGTGCGTTGCAGCCGCCGTCACGGACGTAGCGGTCTTCAATGCCTGCCTGGCCGCGTTCAAACGCACGGCGCGCAGGTAAGCCAATGGGCTGATGCCCAGCGCCGTTTGAAAACCGTTTTGCAAGGTTCGGCGGCTCACGCCGAGCTGTTCACACAGGGCCAGGACCGTAGGCGGTTGATCGAGCTGCGTATGCACCAGCTCGCGGGCGCGCCGCGTCAGCGTCCAGTGCGCATGGGTGCCGGCCGAATCCACGGTATCCACCGGCGCAAGTACGCGGCCGAGTTGCTCCATCACGGTGTCAAGCATCGCCGCCTGGACGGATGCAGACTGCAGCAGCGCCGGGGCAGCCTCCACGGTATCCATCACACCCGTGAGGCATTGCCGGAGACTGGCCTGTGCCGCAGCGTCCAGCCTGCGCAAGCCGGCCTGCGCACCCAGCCGGGCTTGCAGTGCCGGGTCATGTCGGCTGCAGCGGCGCCAGGCCGCCTCATCGAGCTCCAGCCCCAGCATCACATGACGCCGGGAAGAGCGGAACTCAAAACCCGACGCCCCCGAAAACACATGCAATGCACCAGCGTCGCTGGGCGCGCCGCAAAAAACGCTGGGGCCTTCGACCTGAAGCGGCAGCCCCAAGGCCAGGGCACCATCGCGTATCCGTCCGGTCTGGTACACCGACTCCCGCAGGCTTTCCACAAAGAGGCGAAGGCCCGCGAATTCCAGCTGGCGCACTTCCCCACCGAACGCACCGCGAGACAGCTGGAGGTAGCTCTGGTTCCAGCCCGTGAGTGCCGCCGCCTGCTCGTCTGCGTCGGCGAACGACGCGCGGGACAGCAGGGCTGGCGGGAGAGTGTCAGGCGTGTGGACCATGGCCGCATTCTTGCAGGATTCGTGCCGTGTGCAAGCAACGCTTTGAAACACTTCGACTTACTCGCCGTCTCTTTAAGCTCACTCTCGCTGCGTTACTTGCCGAAATGGGATTTCAGCGCACCTACGCTCGCCCTACGATGCAAGACAGCCCCACCGGGCCCTCAACCTTGCAACCTATAAGGGAGCCACCATGTCAGAACGTTCCAGCGTGCAATACGCGAAAGTCGACGGCAGCTATTTTGAAAAGAGGGGGCTGCGCCGCTATGCCGGTGTCTGGTCGCTCTGGGCACTCGGCGTTGGCGCCGTGATCTCCGGCCACTTCGCCGGCTGGAACCTGGGTCTGGCCAACGGCTGGGGCAGCATGTTGCTGGCCACCATCATCATCTCCGTGATGTATCTTGGCCTGACCTTTTCGCTGGCCGAAATGTCGCCTGCGCTGCCCCATACCGGTGGCGCCTATTCCTTTGCGCGCACCGCCATGGGGCCCTGGGGTGGCTTTCTAACCGGGCTGGCCGAAAACGTGGAATACGTGCTGACGCCGGCCGTCATCGTGTTCTTCATCGGCAGCTACATGGGCAGCATCTTCGGCACACCACCGGCCTGGCAGCCTTTGTGGTGGATCGGTTTTTACATCGTCTTCATCGGGCTGAACATCATCGGCGTCGAGCTGTCGTTCAAGATCACACTGGCCGTCACGCTGCTGGCGCTGGCCTGCCTGGTGGCGTTCTGGATCAGCGCCTTTCCCAAGATCGACTTCGCACGCTGGGCCATGAATGTCGGCGCCGGCGGCGCCGTGCTGCCCGAGGGCCGCGGTCCCTTCCTGCCGCTGGGCTTCGCCGGCGTGCTGGCGTCGCTGCCATTTGCGGTGTGGCTGTTCCTGGCAATCGAGCAGCTACCGCTGGCGGCTGAAGAGTCGGTGGACCCGCGCCGTGACATGCCGCGCGGCATCATTGCCGGCATCTTCACGCTCATCCTCTCGGCCTTCATGATCCTCTGGCTCAACCCCTCGGTCGCAGGCATAGGCTCGCACGCGCTGAGCACCTCGGGTGAGCCGCTGCTCGACGGCTTCAAGGCAATTTACGGCAACGGCATCGCCAAGATACTGGCGCTGGTGGCCGTGCTGGGCCTGGTGGCGAGTTTTCACACCATCATCTTTGCCAAGGGCCGGCAGATCTATTCGCTAAGCCGCGCCGGGTACTTTCCTTCGGCACTGTCCGTCACGCACGGCAGCCGCAAGACTCCGCACATCGCCATGATCGTCGGCTCGGTGGTGGCGCTGGTGGTCATGTTTGTGCTGTGGTTTTCGCTGGGCGTTGACAAAGGCTCGGCCGTCATCGGCGGCACCTTGCTCAACATGGCGGTGTTCGGCGCCATGTTCTCTTACGTCATGCAGGCGCTGTCGTTCATTCGGCTCCGCAGCAAGCTGCCGAATATGGAGCGCCCCTACCGCAGCCCCCTGGGTGTCACGGGCGCGGTGCTGACCCTGCTCATCGCCCTGGTCACCATCTACTTCCAGCTCAGCGACCCGATCTACCGCGTGGGCGTGCTGTGGGTGGCGCTGTGGTTTGCCATCGGCGTCAGTTACTTCGCGGTGATGGGCCGGCACCGGCTGATCCTCTCGCCGGAAGAAGAATTTGCGATTGGCCTGGCCGAAAAAGGCCGGGCAAGCGCCCACCCCTAAAACCAAAAGGTGCCCACGACCATGCCCAAAAAAGCCACCAAATCCTCCGCCCCCCATCCAGCCCTGGAGATGCTGCGCAAGTCGGGCGCCAACAAGATGAAGGTTGCCGTCAGCGACATCGACGGTGTGCTGCGCGGCAAGTACCTGCACAAGGACAAGTTCTTCGGCGCGGCCGAGCCCTACCCGGCGGGCGGTTTTGGATTTTGCGACGTGGTGCTGGGCTGGGACATGATGGACAACTGCTACGACAATACCTCGGTGACAGGGTGGCAGCACGGCTTTCCGGATGCGCTGGCACGGCTGGACCTGGCCACCACACGYCACGTGCCCTGGGACAACAACGTGCCCTTTGTGCTGGGTGAATTCGTGAATGCCGACGGCACGCCRCACGCCGTCTGCCCACGCCAGACGCTCAAGCGCGTGCTCAAGCGCGCCGAAAAAATGGGCTTCATGCCCATGACCGGTATGGAGTTCGAGTGGTTCAACTTCCTGGAAACGCCGCACAGCTGGGCCGCGAAAAACGGCGTGGGGGCCGAAAAACTCACGCCCGGCATGTTCGGCTATTCGCTGCTGCGCATGAACGAGAACCAGGATTTCTTCAACGCCATCATGGACGAGATGCTGGCCTTCGGCATCCCCATCGAAGGCCTGCACACCGAAACCGGGCCGGGCGTGTATGAAGTAGCCATTGGCTTCAGCGAGGCACTGGAGCAGGCCGACCGCGCCATCCTGTTCAAGACCGGCGCCAAAGAGATCGGCTCGCGTTTTGGCATCATGCCCAGCTTCATGGCCAAGCCCCATCAGCAGCTGCCGGGCTGCAGCGGCCACATCCACCAGAGTTTGTCGGACGGCAAGACCAACCTGTTCTTCGACGCAAAGCACCCACGCAAGATGAGCAAGCTGTTCGAGAGCTATGTTGCCGGCCAGGTCGCCTGCATGATGGAGTTCGGTCCCATGATCTGGCCCACCATCAACAGCTACAAGCGCCTGGTCGACGGCTTCTGGGCGCCTGTGAAGCCGACCTGGGGCATGGACAACCGCACTGCAAGTTTCCGCGTGATCGCGGGCAGCGCCAAAGCCACCCGGCTGGAAACCCGTTGCCCCGGCGCCGACGTGAACCCCTACCTGGCGATGGCGGCCGTCATCGCTGCGGGACTGGACGGCGTCGAAAAAGGCCTCAAGCTGGGCGCGCCGATCACCGGCACCAACCAGGGAGCCGAACACATTGCCCGCGCACCGCGCACCTTGATCGAAACCACACGTATTTTCCAGAAATCGGACATCGCGCGCGACTGGCTGGGCGATACTTTCGTGGATCACTTCGCGGCAACGCGCGAGTGGGAATGGCGCCAATGGCTGGACGCCGTCACCGACTGGGAAATGAAACGCTATTTTGAAATCATCTGACCTCCTGATCCGCAGGCTGACCGTGCCCGACGCCGCCATTTACCGCGAATTCCGCCTGCGCGGCCTGCGCGAGCACGCGGATGCCTTCACCTCCAGCTTTGAGGAAGAAAACCTGCGCGTGCCGGCCGACACCGAAAAGCGCCTTTCACCCGCCGGCGACACCGTCATGTGGGCCGCCTTTGTGGACGGTGCGATGGCCGGCGTGGTGGGGCTGAACCGCGAGACGCGGCTGAAGAACCGTCACAAGGCCACGCTGGTCGCGATGTACGTCGCGCCCGAATACCAGGGGCATGGCATAGGCCGGGCGCTGGTCGGCAAGGTGCTGGACGAGGCCCGCGCCGGCGGCGTGGAGCTCGTGGTGCTGACGGTCACCGCCGGCAACCGCGAGGCGACGGCGCTCTACGAGAAATGCGGGTTTAAATCCTTCGGCATAGAGCCCGACGCGATTCGGGTCAACAATGTCTCTTACGGCAAACAACACATGTACTTCCAGGTCGCACCACTATGAGCATCACCGGTTTTTCCTTCCCCACCACCATCAAGTTCGGCGCAGGCGCGCGCAAGCTCGTCGCCGACACCCTGAAAGAAGCGGGCTGCAAACGCCCGCTCATCGTGACCGACAAGGCGCTGGGCGCCTTGCCCGTGCTGGCCGAATTCAGGACCCACCTGGCCGGCCTGGACGTGGCCGTGTTCTCGGGCGTCTTCGGCAACCCGACCTGCAGCCAGGTCATGGACGGTGCCGCAGCCTACAAGGCCCACAAGGCCGACTGCGTGATTGGTTTCGGCGGCGGCGCGGCGCTGGACGTGGCCAAGGTGGTCGGCATCGCCGCCACGCATGAGGGCGACATCCTTGAATACGTCTGGGACCATCCGCAGGTACGGCCCATCGTCAATGAGCTGCCGTACTTCGTGGCCCTGCCCACCACCTCGGGTACCGGCTCCGAAGTCGGCCGTTCCAGCGTCGTCAGCGAAAACGACACGCACCTCAAGCGCGTGGTGTTCAGCCCAAAAATTCTGGCGAAAGTGGTGTTTGCCGACCCCGAACTCACGCTCGGCCTGCCACCGCATGTGACGGCCGCCACCGGCATGGACGCGCTCACGCACAACATCGAGAGTTACCTCTCACCGGCCTATCACCCGCTGTGCGACGGCATTGCACTCGAAGGCACGCGCATCGCAGCCCACGCACTGCTCAAGGCTGTCAAGGAACCGTCGAATCTGCAGGCGCGCAGCGACATGATGATGGCCTCCATGATGGGCGCCATCGCCTTCCAGAAAGACCTGGGCGCCGTGCATTCATGTGCCCACGCGCTGGGCGCTGTCTGCGACCTGCACCACGGCCTGGCCAATGCGCTGATGATCGACACCGTGCTGGCGTGGAACTACGAATCGGCGCCCGCCAAATTTGACGAGCTGGCCCACGTATGCGGCGTGGCCGGCGGTGGCAAGGCTTTTGTAGCCTGGCTCAAGCAGCTCAAGGAGAGCGTGGGCATCACCGGCCCGCTGTCGGCCCACGGCGTCAAGCGCGAACACCTGCCGCGCCTGGTCGAGATCGCCACGGCCGACATCTGCCACCAGACGAATCCAYGGCCCTGCAAGGCTGAGGACTTCCAGCGATTGTTCGAG
>NZ_JBFUAZ010000036.1:0-14770 GCF_056406035.1 Polaromonas sp. P1_E1_2
GCCAGAAAGGGCTGCAGGCCAAAACTCTTCCGATATTCAAGCCCAGACACCTGTCGGTGCGGCTTCGGCTGGCGCCCCGGCGTCTGCACCTTCAACTAAAACCACGCCTTCACCCGCACCCTGGAAAGTGCAGATCGCCCGCGTGGCGGTGCGCGCCGGGCGAGTGAACTGGCTGGATGAAACGCTGGCTTCACCCGCCGACATTCACCTCGCCGGACTGACGCTCGATGCCTCCGGCATCGCCATGCCTTTTGCGGCTAACGCGCCCCTGCGGTTCAATGGTTCGCTCGGATTGGAGCCGCCGGCACCCGCGCCGGCAAAAACCGGCGCCAAACAACCGGCCAAAACACCGGCCTCATCCGCGGCATCCACTGCGCAAGCGCTTGCAACACCGGCGCTGCTCACCTTTAGCGGCACAGCCACCGACCAGGCCGCTCAGGCCACGGCCACCGTCGCGGCCTGGCCCTTGGGCATGGCCGCCAAATACGTCGGCCAATTCCTGCTGCCGGCATTGAACGGGCAGCTCGACGCTCAGCTCGGCGTGAACTGGCAGGCGCCCAGCGGTGACAAGCCGCAGCAGTTGCAGGTCACCGCCCCGCAACTGACTGTCAGTGACATCCTGCTGGCGCAGGGCAAGGTGTCGCTGGTGTCCGTCAAGCGTGTCGAACTCGGGAAGGTTGACATCGACGTGACAGGCCAGTCCTTCAAGGCCGCCAAAATGCAGCTGGACCAGCCCAGGGCCAAAGTCGACCGCGACACCGACAAACGCTGGATGTACCAGCGCTGGATGGCGAGTCCGGGCACCGCAACGCCGGCGCCGCCCCCTACCGACGCGGCAACACGCGCGGCGGCGCCTTCATGGGCCGTCGCCATTGCCGATGTGCAGCTGGACGGCGGCGCCATGTCGTTTTCCGACCAGTCGGGCAGCAAGCCGGTGGTATTTGAGGTGAGCGCGGCCAAAGCCCAGCTGGGCGGACTGGTGCTGGACGACAGGCCGGACGCCAAGGCGCAAGCCGCCAAACCCATGCCGCTGACCGCCTCGCTGCGCCTGGCCACCGGCCGGTTTGAACCCGGCAAGGTCGATTTCAACGGCAATCTCGGCTTGAGTCCGGTTCAGGCGCAGGGCCGGCTGGTGGTCGACAGGCTGCCGGTGCAGGCATTTGAGCCCTACCTTGCCGATATGCTCAACATCGAACTGCTGCGCGCAGATGCCAGCTTCAAGGGGCGCGTGTCTTACCGGCAGACACCGGCCGGCCCGCAGGCGCAGGTGGCCGGTGATGTGTCGCTGGAAGAGTTCCGGGCCAACACGCTGGCGCCCAGCGAAGACCTGCTGGCCTGGAAGGCCCTGAACCTGCGCGGCCTGAATGTGGCGCTGGACCCAGCCAAGGCGACCCGGGTGGATGTGCGGGAAACCGTGCTCACCGACTTCTTTGCGCGCGTGATCATCCTGCCCGATGGCCGCATCAATTTGCAGAACCTGGTGAAGCCCGGCAAGGACGCCGTGGCCGCCAGCGCAAGTGCGGCAGGCGGAACGGCGACCCTGGCCCTTTCGCCATCATCGGCGCCATCTTCACCGCAAGCTTCATCTGCTACTGAAACGATAGCTTCCGGCGCACAACCATTGCGGTCCAGTGGCCCTAAAGGCTCAAAATTCGTGTCCGCAGCACCGGTCAGCCCAACGGCCCCCGCCGCGGCGGCTGGCGGCTCCCCGCCGCCCATCGTCAACTTCGGCCCGATCAGCCTGATCAACGGCAAGGTGCTGTTCTCAGACCGCTTCGTCAAGCCCAATTATTCGGCCGACCTCAGCGACCTGACCGGCAAGCTCAGTGCTTTTTCATCGGTGGCGCCCACCGTGCCGGGTACCACGGCCACCGTGCCCAACATGGCCGACCTCGAGCTGCGCGGGCGCGCCGAAAGCACGGCTTCGCTGGAAATCCTGGGCAAGCTCAACCCGCTGGCCAAGCCGCTGGCGCTCGACATCAAGGGCAAGGTGCGCGACCTTGAGCTGCCGCCGCTGTCGCCGTATTCGGTCAAGTACTCGGGCTATGGCATCAACCGCGGCAAGCTCAGTGTGGACGTGGGTTATGTGGTGCAACCCGACGGGCGGCTCACCGCCACCAACAAGGTCATCCTGAACCAGCTCAGTTTTGGCGACAAGGTGGAAGGTTCCACCGCCAGCCTGCCGGTCAAGCTGGCGGTGGCGCTGCTGGCCGACCGCAACGGCGTGATCGACATCGACCTGCCCATCAGTGGTTCGCTCAATGACCCGCAGTTCAGCCTCGGGCCCATCATCGTCAAGGTCATCCTCAACGTGATTGTGAAAGCCATCACCGCACCCTTCAGCTTGCTGGCCAATGCGCTGGGCGGCGGCGGGGAAGAGCTCAGCACCGTGGGGTTTGCCGCCGGCAGCGCCGAGCTGGGCCCGGAGGCCAAAGCCGGCCTCGACAAAGTGGCCAAGGCACTGGCCGACCGGCCATCGCTGCGGCTCACCGTGGTGGGCACCAGCAGTGTCGACGCCGAGCGCGACGGTTTCAAACGCGAGCGGCTCGACGCCCTGGTGCGCGCTGAAAAGCGCCGCGCCACGGCCAAAGAGGGCGGCACCGCGACGGCGGCAGTCAGCATCAGCCCGGCCGAATATCCGGCCTTGCTCAAGGAAGTCTATAAACGCGCCGACATGCCCAAGCCGCGCAACCTGGTCGGCCTGGCCAAAGACCTGCCCGTGCCCGAGATGGAAAAGCTGCTGCTGGCCGACATCAAGGTGAATGACGACGCCATGCGCGAGCTCGCCGTGCAGCGCGGCGTGGCGGTGAAAGACTACCTGGCTTCGCGCGATTTACCGCCTGAAAGGCTCTTTCTGGGGGCCGCCAAATCCGTGCCGCCGGAGGCCAAATGGACACCCCGCGCGGAGCTGAATTTGGCGATGCCGTAAAAACAGCGAAAATAGCGTCAGTGCTTTATTGATAAAGCTTTTATGGGGCCTTTGGGCCTGGGCGCGCAACACGGGTTGCGGCGCCGGCCCCCCATCCAATCCAACACCCGCTGCCGCCCGCAAAGTCCTCCATTCCCCGGGGAGCCTTGCGGCTGGTGGCACTTATTTTTTGACCTTGCGCTCCCATGTTTAAATCTTCCAAACCTGAAACCCCCGCCGTGAAAACGCCTACCACCAAGCAGGCTGAAGCCCATCCGCTGGACGGCCTGACCGGCGGCGCTTTCTCTGCGCCCACATCCGGTGAACGCACGGCGCGCATCCGCACCTGGCTGGCCACCGAGCCCACCGCCGAGCAGATGGCCGAGGTCTACAAAGACCTGGCCAACCGCGACAAGGGCGCCGCCAAGCCGCTGAAAGAAAAGCTCGACGAACTCAAGCGCAGCAAAGGCCAGGAAGCCGTGGCCGCCGAGTGGGCCGAAAAAGCCCAGGCGCTGCTGGCTGTGCCCAAGCTCAACCTGGCCGACGCCCTGGCCTGGCAGCGTGATGCTGCCAAGGCCGGCGCGCCGCTGTCCAAAGAGCCGCTGGCCGGCCTGAAGGTCCAGCTGGCCGACCGCGTCAAGACGATTGAAGACCTGCAGCACCGCACCCAGGTGCAGCGCGAAGCCGCCGTGCTGCTGGCCCAGCGTACCGAAGTGCTGTCGCTCAAGCCCTGGCACGACGCTGAAGCGGCGCTGGAGTCCTTGCGCGGCGACGTCACGCATTGGCAGTCGCAAGCCGATGACATCACACACGACGCCAACTGGGCCAGTGTGGACACCAAATTCCCTCCGCTGCTCGACGCATCGCGCGCGCAGTTGCTGGCCGTGTGGGAAGCCTTCCAGGGCGCCCTTGCGCAGGCCCAGAAGGCTGCTGAAGACACTGCCGCACCGCTGCCGGCTGTGCCGGTGTGGGCCGACGAACTGCGCGCCGCACGCGGCCTGCCGCCTGCAGCGGGTGAGCAGCCCGCACGCGCGCCCAAGGCCAAGATCGACCCGGCCGTGCTGAAAGACATGCGCGAAAAATCTTCTGCCATCGTCCAGGAAGCGCTGGCACGGCTTGAGCACGAAGTCACCGAAGGCCATGGCAAGTCCACCCCCAAGGTGGCGGCCGACCTGCGTCATGCGCTCAAGGAACATATTCGCAACATCGACAGCAAGCTCGAAGCCGCTGCGCACGCCGCACTCACTGCGGCAGGTGAACTCGAAGGCTGGCAGCGCTGGCGCGCCGACCAGATCCGCGAAGAACTCGTCGTGAAAGCCGAGGCCCTGGTGGCCAAGCCGCTGGGCGGACGCAAGCAACAGGAAGCCCTGCGCGCCATGCGCGAGCAGTGGAAGACCAGCGACCAGGGCGGCACGCCCAACCATGCGCTGTGGAAGCGTTTTGACGATGCCTGCAACGAAGCGCATAAGGTTGTTGAGGCTTGGCTGGAGAAGGTCAAGGAACAAAGCGAAACCGTCAAGGCCGAGCGCAAGCTGCTGATTGATGAAGTGCTGGCGTGGGCCGAAGCCAACAAGGGCAACACCGACTGGAAGCACCACATCCGCAGCCTCAATGGCTTTGTCGAAAAATGGCGCGAAGCAGGTCATCTGGGTGAAAAGGCTTTTGCCGAAATCCAGCCGCAGTGGAAAGCCGCGATGGATGCCGCAGACGCTCCGCTGACCGCTGCGCGCCACGACAGCATTGCACGCCGCAAGRCCATGATTGAAGAAGCCAATGTGCTGGGCGCCGAGCCGATGTTGCGCATCGACGCCGTCAAGTCGCTGCAACAGCGCTGGCAGCATGAAGCGCAAGGCGTGCCGATCGAGCGCAAGCAAGAGCAGAAGATGTGGGACGCCTTCCGCAAACCCATCGACGACGCCTTCCAGCGCAAGACCGCCGAACGCGAAAAAGCCGCCGCGGCGCTGGGCGAATACGACCGCATGGTGCTGGACGCCTCCAAGGCTGTGGAAGCCGCCACCGCCAGTGGTGACGTGCAGAAAATCCACGCGGCCGCCAAGGCGCTGGAAGCCATCGTGCGCGGACAGGTGCCTGTGCCCGCACCGGCGTCAGCACCTGTTGCCGCCCCGGCAGCGCCATCGGTTGAGGCTGCACTGGCCGACATCAATGCCGCCCCCGTTGCAAAGGAAAATGAGGCTGTAGCGCCCGCGAAGCCAGCGCAAGCAGCTACAGAAAACGTAGCAGATGCACCCGCTGCCACGGAAGCTGCCACCGAGGCAGCGGCCACCGAATTTGCCGAAGCCAGCGAGCCGGCCAGCCCGCCCGCCGAGCCGCCACCTGCACCCAAGCCTGCGCCCAAACCCGTGGTGGCACGGCGCGGCGACGACCGCCCCGGCATGAAGAAGCCCGAGCCCGCAGCGGCAGGACGCGGCGGCAAGTTCGGCGACCGCAAGGATTCGCGCCCAGGCAGCAAGCCCGGCGGCCCGCGCCAGAGCACCGACAACAAGTTTGAGCCTTATCGTGAAGGTCGCGATGACCGCGGCCCGCGCGGTAATGATCGGGGAGACCGCAACGCGCGCCCGGCCTTTGAAGAGCGCGGCCCACGCCTGGGCGATGCGGCCTTCCGTGCCCAGCGCGAAGCCTTTGAGGCCGCCAACCAGGCGCTCAAAAAGCTCGCGATGCAGGCGCATGGCGAAGTGCTGACGCACTTGCTCACCGCCTGGGAAAAGCGCGACCCCACGCAACTGCCGAGCGCGCAGGACCTCGGTAAAGCCGTGGCACCGGCCGTGCGCAACCGCTGGGTGCAGGCCGTCAGCACGCCCTCGGGCAAGGACGCCTCGGAAGCACTGCTGCGCCTGGAGATTGCCGCGGAACTGCCGACACCTGCCGAGCACATCAGTGCGCGCCGCATGCTGCAGTTGCAACTGCTGACCAAACGCAATGCGCCCGCACCGGCCGAGACCTGGGGTGAAGACACCGCCCAGGTGCTGGCCGCCAACTTTGACGCCGGCAACGCCAGGCGTGTGCAGAACGTGCTGAAGGCATTGCTCAAGCGATGACCGATTCGGCAGGCCCTGACGTAGCTGACGCAGTATTGCGGACGCAGCGCAGGGCCGCCCCAAGCAAGTCCAGCCCCCTCGGGGGGCAGCGCATTACACGAAGTGAAAAGCGTGGGGGCCAGGAAGACCGGCAACAGACGCTGGGCGAGGAGATCGCCAACAGCGTGAGCCACGGTGTCGCGCTGCTGGCTGCGCTGGTGTCGGCGCCTTTCCTGGTCATCGCCAGTGCGCGCGACGGTGATGTGCTCGATGTGGCGGCGGTCTGTGTTTTTGCCGCCACCATGGTGGTGCTGTATTTCACCTCGATGCTGTATCACGCCTTGCCCGCCATCCGGGCGATGCGCGCCAAGCGGGTGTTCCAGGTCCTGGACCATGGCGCCATCTACCTGCTGATTGCCGGCACCTACACGCCCTTCACGCTGGGCGTGTTGCGCGGGCCCTGGGGCTGGACGCTGTTCGGCCTGGTCTGGGCCATGGCGCTGGCCGGTGTGGCCGTCAAAGCCTTCGCGGGCGTGCGCTGGCCACGGCTGTCCACCATCCTCTACCTCGCCATGGGATGGATCGCCGTGATCGCCATCAAGCCGATGCTGGAGCTGATTCCAGGCTGGGGGCTTTTCTGGCTGGTGGCCGGCGGGCTTTTTTACACGCTCGGCGTCGGCTTCTTCGCCACCGATTCACGGCTGCGCTACGGCCACTTCGTGTGGCACCTGTTTGTCGCGGCCGGTACCGCCTGCCATGTTGTTGCGGTGCTGTATTACGCCGGCTGAAACTTCCGGTCTGCAACTGCTATTGAATACATAGCTGCTTGCGCCCGCCAGTATTGGGCTGCAAGCCAATTGTCTTTGTAAGTCCGCGGCGCAATGCCGTTCCGGCGCTCAGGAGGCTGCTTCAATCAGGTGGGCGATCCCGTCAAAGCCCAGCCGCCGCGCATGCTGCAGGGCGTTGAGTCCTTCCTGATCCACCAGCGCCGGGTTGGCCCCGGCTGCCAGCAGGCGCTGAACTACGGCGGTGTGGCCTTGCATGACGGCCAGGATGAGCGGCGTGCGGCCTGCCGTATCGGCTGCGTTGACGGGTGCGCCTTGCTGGAGCAGGCGCTCCAGTAGCTCCAGGCGTCCTGCGCGTGCGGCCTCCTGCAAGGCACCTGCCAGGCGGTTGGGCCCGGCACCTGCTTCTGCACGCGGTGCGCGATATTGCAGGGCGCTTTCCTGCTTTTGTTGAGGCGCTACGGCGCGTGCAGCTGGCGCGGCGGGCGCTGCTGCGGCAGGCGCCGCAGGTGTGGGGC
This sequence comes from Polaromonas sp. P1_E1_2, assembly GCF_056406035.1. Taxonomy (NCBI): domain Bacteria; kingdom Pseudomonadati; phylum Pseudomonadota; class Betaproteobacteria; order Burkholderiales; family Comamonadaceae; genus Polaromonas; species Polaromonas sp. P1_E1_2. The sequence goes on from NZ_JBFUAZ010000036.1 coordinate 7,247, forward strand.
GTGCAGCCGGCGCGGCTGCGGCCATATCAGCCTGCGCTGGTGGCGCCGCCAGCGATCCGGCCGCGGCACCGGCCATGCGTGGCACGATCGAGGGCTGCGTGTTTTCCTGGACGGCGGCGGCAGGCGCGGGCGCGGCAACGGGCGCTGGTGCGGGAGGCGGCGCGGCTGGAGGGGCTGCAGCAGCCAGTGCTGGCGCGGCTTCAGCTTCTCTTTGCCGGACAACAGGTTCAGTCACCGGGGGCGAGGCCGCTGCTTTGTCCTGCGCCGCAGGAGCCGGTGATTTCGAAGCCGGCTTCGCAATGTCGGCAGATCGCTTCTTGGCGTCGGCCTCGGTGACGGGTGTTTGCGGTGCCACTGGAGCGGGAGCTGGAACCATCGATGGCGAAGGCGCTGGTGCCGGCGGTGAAGCTGGTGACGATGGCGATGAAGGCGCCGTGGCGCTGGGCTGGCCAAACGCCAGTTCTTTTTCCTCGTCGGTGCCCCGGTCAAATTGCAGCACCAGCAGCCCCGTCAAGCCGGCGAGCGCAAGGCCTGCCAGCGCGGAGATTTTCCAGCGCGACTGGTTGGCTGCCGGGCGCTGCGCTGCATCGGTGTTGGCGACAGCTTGCGGCGCACCGGCCTGCTTGCCGGCTTCGATCACCATCTGCGCGTGGGCGCGCACGGCGTCACGCACATGCGCGCCGGGGCGGCGTGTGTCGTCTGCGCTGGCCTCCCGGTAGCGCTGCAGCAGCTCGTCGCTGTGCGGGCTGTGTTCAGGCTCTGTCATGCAAACTCCTGTAGCTGCTGGCGCAGGCTGTTCCGGGCATAGCGCAGGCGGCTCTTGGCGGTTTCAAAGCTGACGCCGGTTGCGGTGGCGATGTCTTCCACGCTCATGCCGGCTTCGGCTTGCAGCAGGAAGGCTTCGCGCTGTTCCAGCGGTAGCCGTTCCACCGCGGCGATCAGCGCCTCGGCCTGCTCGCTGGACTCCAATCGGCGCACCGGGCCGAAGCCCGAGTCGGCCGCCAGCGTATCGCCAAGGCCCAGGCCTTCTTCATCGTCGCCGCGTCCATCGATGCTGACATGCTGCTTTACCGTGCGGAAGTAATCGACCATCCGGTTGTGCGCCATGGTGAACAGCCACGTTTTGAACTTCGCTGTCACCGTATAGGTGGCGGCGCTGCGKGCCACGGCGAACCAGACATCCTGCAGGAGGTCGTCGGCCACCGCCTGTACCCGCACACTGCGAAACACATAGCGCCACACGCCCAGTTCATGCCGCGCATACAGCGCATCAAAAGCCGCCATGTCGCCGGCCGCATAACGCAGCATCAGCGATTCGTCGCTGTCTTCGTCGTCGGCTGTCGTCGTGGCGCTGGGCATGCGCCAGATTATCACTGCGCGGCGAGCGATCTTCCCCAAGGCAACAGACCGCCGCGTGGGGGTTCTTCATGCAAGCCTGAGCCGCAGGGCCGGCTTTGCCGGACTGCAGGCGGGCGGCCCCCTCGGGGGGCAGGAAGCTACACGAAGTGAGCGACCGTGGGGGCTCAATACCTTGGAGGGTCAGGTACATAAGACGGGTTTCCTGACTGCGGGAACGGATCAGGGATGGGGTTGCGCGCCACGGGTTCGCGGATCACGCCGCTGGCGATCAGGTTCTCGCGGCTGTCGTAGCGGATGCGGATGACCTCGTTGGGCTGTGTTTGCAGGCGCGCGAAGGTGGTCTGTGACACCAGTGAGTTTTCCCGTGCGCCGTGGCCTGTGCCGAGCCTGGCGGCAGGCAGGGGTGTAGACGGCAGCCTTCTAACCCGGTCTTCGGACAAGGCAGAAGCTTCCGCGCTGCCGCTGCCGCTGCCGCTGGCGCTGGCGCTGGCGCTGGCGCTGGCGCGGTCGGCCAGCGCGGATTTTCCGGCGGTGGATGATTCCGCCAAAGGTGCCGGTGAGGCTGATGAAGGCGAAGGGGCGTTTCGAAATCCCAGCGATGCATCGGCTTCGCGTTCCTTACGGCTGGAATAGGCGGGCGTCTGGGCGACCGGCTCGGGAGCCTGCTCCCTGAAGAGCGCCACACCGATCACGCCGACGTTGCCTGGCCTGCCGGTGCGGCCGGCGTACGAATCCCCGAGTGCGGAAAATTCAAATGCTGCGATCTMACTGCTGCTTTTGCGCCAGCCGGTGACCTGGTACTGCTGCCAGGGCGAAAACACATAGCCGGTCTGGTCCCAGGCGGCGGTTTCGCCGCTCAGCACATTCACGCCGTCGACGGCGGTTACGGCCAGCACCCGTTCACCGAGCTTGTTGCGCACGGCGATGGCGTATTTGGCGCCGTACTGGCCGGCCACCCAGTATTCGCCGCGGTGGTGGTACAGCGGCAGCGTGGCGCCGGTGTTGCGGTCAATCACGGTCACATCGGCCAGCCGGCCGACGGCCTGCGCGGGAAGGGCGGTCATGGTGAGGATGGCCAGCAGGATCGAAGAGGCAAGAAGAGGGGTTTTCACGTGAGCTCCAGAAAGTGGTGGAGCCCATTGAAACGAAGGGGCGAGGGAAACGGGGTTAAGCCGGCCTGAAAAGAACCAAATCGGGCCGGCCGGTTGCTATGTATTTGATAGCTGCTTGCGCTTGACCAGATTGGGCTGAGGGGTGATTTCCCTTGTGGAAATTGTCAACCCGGCGCGCCAGGCGGCCGGAAAGCCGGCCGCGGCTTACTTCGGCATGAAAAACTTGTCGAACAGCACGGTCAGGGGCGCGAAGTCCTGCGTGAAGCGTGTGCGGTTCACAAAATAGGCTTCGCACGCCACGGCAAAAAATTCGGCCGGTGACCTGGCGCCATAACTGTCCAGCCATGGCGGCTCGGCGCCGAAGCGTGTGGCCATGGCGACTTTTTCGCAGAACCCGTCGTAAGCCGGCTGCATGACCGCATGCCACGAGGTGAGGGCACTGCGCGTGGGTAAGGGTGGGCAGCCGTCGGCGGCGCCGTCGCGCATGTCGATCTTGTGGATGAATTCGTGGATTACCACGTTGTGGCCGTGCTCGGCCGACTCGCCCGCGCCGGCCACGTCCTGCCAGCTCAGGGTGACGGGGCCGCCCTGCATGGCTTCGCCCAGCAGTTCTTCGCTGTAGTGGTGCACCACGCCGGCCTGGTCGGTGACCTGGCGGCGCGCCAGCATGGCGCCGGGGTGAACCACGATGCCCTTGAAATCGTCATACCAGCGCAGGCCCAGGTGCAACACCGGCAGGCAGGCCTGTGCGGCAATCGCGACCGCCATTTCATCGGTGACTTTCAGGCCGTGTGCGCCGGTGAATTCCTTTTGCTTCAGGAATTTGTCGGTCAGTGCGTTCAGCTCCTGCAGCTCGGTGACCGGCCGCCGGGCCAGAAAAGGGAACTGCAGCAGGGTGTCCATCCACAGGGTTTCCGGGATGGTTTTGGCAGGGGCTTTGGAGCCGCCAAGTGTTCGTAACCAGTTCAGCATGGGATGAAGGTTGTGGTTAAGCGAAATGAAACAAGGGTCAGCACAGCGCAATCCTTTGCAGCCCGTCTGCGGTCAGGCGCAGCACTTCCGCGCGCGGCGCCGGGGCGCCCAGGTCCCAGTCGCTGAGCACCACGCGCGACAGGCCGCCGCCCAGGTCATGCACGGCAGGCTTGTGCGTGTGGCCATGAATCAGCGTGCGGGAATTGGCCGCCTGCAGCCACTGGCGCGCGGCCTGGGTGTCGACGTCGGCATATTGTGCGCCGGACTTCTTGCGTGCTTCGCTTTGCTCGCGCAGCCCGCGCGCAATCGCCTGGCGTTCGGCCAGCGGCCTGGCCAGGAAGGCGCGCTGCCATTCGGGGCTGCGGACCTGGCTGCGAAAGTTCATGTAGTCGACATCGTCCAGGCACAAGGCGTCACCATGCGACAGCAGCCAGCGCCGCCCGGTGCCGGCGGGAAAAACCAGCACGGTCGGGTCTGCCAGCAAGGTAGCGTTGCACAGGTCCATCAGGGCCTGGCCCACCAGGAAGTCACGGTTGCCGTGCATGAAAAACAGGGCCAGCCGGCCTGCAGCATTGCCCATGGCCTGCACGCAGCGCGCGTCAAAGCCGGCGGCAGGATCGAGCAGGTCGTCGTCCACAGCGTCGTCACCGACCCAGACTTCAAACAGGTCACCCAGGATGAAGACCGCGTCGGCCGGCGTGGTTTCAAGGTAGTGCTGCCAGGCCGCAAAAGTAGCCGGCTCCGAGGCCTGCAAATGCAGGTCGGAAATGAAGTCGACCGTGCGCCACACGGGCGGGGCCGGCAGCTCCGCCATGGGGGGCACGGCCTGGGGGGTGTTCACCGGCTGGATTTCGGCAAGCGCGGCCCGAAAGGGCACTCAGGCCACTGCAACGGCTTTTTGGATGATCACGTCTTCCATCGGAACGTCGTCATGGAAGCCCTTGCGGCCGGTCTTGACGGCCTTGATCTTGTCGACGACATCGGCGCCGGCCACTACCTTGCCGAACACGGCATAACCCCAGCCCGATGCGTTCGGTGCGGTGTGGTTCAGGAAGCCGTTGTCGGCCACGTTGATGAAGAATTGCGAGCTGGCCGAGTGCGGTGCATTGGTACGCGCCATGGCCACGGTGTAGTTGTCGTTCTTCAGGCCGTTGTTGGCTTCGTTCTCGATTTCGCCGTCGGTAGGCTTTTGTTTCATGCCCGGTTCAAAGCCACCGCCCTGCACCATGAAGCCCGGGATCACGCGGTGAAACACTGTGTTGGCGTAATGGCCCTTGTTGACGTAGTTCAGGAAGTTGGCAACGGTCTTGGGTGCCTTGGCGGCGTCGAGCTCCAGCGTGATGACGCCGTATTCGGCGATGTGGAGGTCTACTTTGGGATTGCTCATGATGGTGTCCTGTAGGGCTGTGTCAATTAATTGACGAGGGTTGCTGATTTGATGAGGACGGGCGTCTTGGGAACATCCGTCGGGAAGGGGCCGCCGGCGCCGGTGGGCACGGCCTTGATCTTGTTCACGACGTCCATGCCGCTGACGACCTTGCCGAATACGGTGTAGCCAAAGAGCTGGGGTGCGTTGACGAGCTGGGCGCGCGGGGTGTTTTCATAGACGCGGCCCTGGTATTCAAACTTCGGAACCGGGTCTCCGGGGGGAATCACCGTGGGGTTCAGGAAGTCGTTGTCCTTTACGTTGATGAAGAACTGCGACGACGCGGAATTGGGATCGTTGGTGCGCGCCATGGCGAGCGTGCCGACCACGTTTTTGGGCCCACCCTTGGCGAGCGCCTCGCGGCCTTCATGCGGCACCGGCGGGCGGGTTTTCTTCTCGGCGTAGGTGGCGTCGTAGCCGCCGCCCTGCACCATGAAGTTGCTGATCACGCGGTGGAAAATCGTGCCGTCATAGTGTTTGTCCTTGACGTACTGCAGGAAATTTTCAACGGTCTTGGGCGCCTTGTCGGGATAGACCTCGACCACGAAGTCGCCTTCACTGGTGACGAATTTGACCTTCGGCGCGCTTTGCGCGAGCGCCGGGCCGGCCAGGAGGGCCACGCCCGCCGCCGCCACTGCTGCGAGTGTGGCGCGGCGCAAGGGAGAAAACGCCGCAAGCGCCGCAAACGTCATGTGAACTGCCATCAAATGGTTCCTTCGAAAAATATCTTCCACTGGGTTCCCTGGCGGATCCAGTACTGGCGCTTGGTGCGGCCGGTTTTGGCGCCCTTGATCAGTTCGCCAAAGGTTACCACCATCGTGTCGGTGCTGTCGGTCCAGCGCAGGTAAGACACGTCCTTGAGCAGGATGTCGCGCCCACCGAGTTGCTTGAGCTCACTTTGCAGCAGCGGCGTCCATTCGGCCAGCGTCTTGCCGTAACTTGTGAAATCGGGTGTGTACCAGGTTGTAAGTTTGGCCATGTCGCCGCTGGACTTGGCGTGGTGCCAGCTTTGCAGCGCGGTTTCGAACGACCGGGTGTCGGCCGCCAGGGATTGCGGCGCCACCCATTTGAGGCTGTGGGCAATCACGACGGGCGTGCTGCGCACCTCGACGGTGCGGATGATGCGCTCCAGGTCGGGGTTGGCCAGCACGACGCATCCGTCGGTGGACAGCGGTGCCCGGGAAAACTGCGCCGGTGGTGTCCCGTGCAGCCAGATGCCGCCGCCGGTCTTGCCGCGCTTGACGTCGAGCTGGTTGGGGTAGTTGATGGGCAGTGCGCCCGAGCCGTAAAAGTCGCGCAGCGATTTGGGGTTCAGGTTGCTGGTGATGTAGTAGACGCCGACCGGCGTGCGCAGGTCGCCTTCGACGGATTTTTCAATGCCGGATTTTCCAACCGAGATGTAATAGTCCGCCACGAGTTTGAGGCCCGCGCTGGTGTTTTCAAACAGGTAAAGGCGTGACCTGGACGCATCGACGGCAATGGCGTGTTTGTTACGCGATGACAGCACCAGGAATTGCGACGGTACCAGGCCTGGGGCGGGCCGCTCGCGCAGCGCGCGCAGGCGCAGCAGCGACTCCTGCCGCAACTCGGCCAGCAGGGCTGCAGCAGTCTTGGCAGCGGCATCCGGAACGTCGCCGGGCGTGCGGACAGGGCGTGTAAAGCCGGCCAGCAAGTCGCCGTAAACCAGTTGGGCCAGCTGGAAGTTGGGGTGGTCCTTCACGAGGCCTTCGGCCTTGCGCAGGGCTTCGCGCGAATTCGCCTGGCCGATCAGTTTGTAGATTTCAATCAGCCGGGCTTCCGCTTCGCCGCCGCGCGCCTCATGCGGGGCGGGGGCTTTTGCCGGGGCGGGCCGCTTGGTTGTGTGCGCGCGGGTTTCGGCCCGCGCAGGCGAAAAGGCCAGCGCCAGGCACGGTGCGATGAAGAGAAGCGTTGCGGCCGCTTTTTTCATGCGGGCTTCCACGAAAGTTTGCCGGCCAACACAGACGGACAGGAACAGGCTGAACAATGCACTTGGGTCAGGCCGGCCGCCAGCGATCAGCCGCCTGTGGATTCCTTGACGATGACCCAGCGATCACCGGCCTTGGCCATCTCCAGCGTCTTGCGGCTGGAAATATTGATGGAGTCGGCGCTGTAGTCCTGCTTGAACCTGGCCGTGGCCTTGGCGCCCTGTACGGCGATGGCCAGGTCGGAGAGCTTGACGCTGATGCGCGACTTGCCGACGATGCGCGCGCGGCGGTCTTCTTCCCAGGCCTTGCGTGCCTGCTTGCCGGGCGGCGCGAAATTCTGGCCATAGCTGCTGAGGTAGCCGTTCATGTCCTTGTCGGACCAGGCCTGGGCCCAGCTGCGCACGGCTGCTTCGACTTCTTTTTCGGTGCCTGCGGCGGCAGCCGGTGCTACGGGTGTTGCCGGCGGCGCGGCAGGAGCAGGCGCTGCGGCCACCGGGGCTGCCGGCGCTGGCTTGGCAGCCGCTACGGGAGCCGCGGGGGCCGTTGTGGCCGGGCCAGACGTCGGTGCGCCGGCAGCCGGCTTGGTCGGGCTTTTTGATTCGGCGGAGAACAGGGTGCGGATCAATGCCAGCTTGGGCGGAACGGCAGCGTTGCCGCCGTCGAGTTGCAGGGCCTTGCTATAGGCCTGGCTGGCGAGCCTGGCGTAGAC
>NZ_JBFUAZ010000037.1:0-14523 GCF_056406035.1 Polaromonas sp. P1_E1_2
GTTCCAGGAACCGTGTTCACCGATAAAAACTCCCGAGGCCAGTGATGGCGGCAGCGCATTGCCTTCTGAAAACACCATGCCCAATGGCGCGACATGGGAGCCCAGTGCGTAGTCGGGTGAAACCGCTTGCGCCACCAGGTCCGGACGCGGCGGCTTGACGCGGTCGTCCACGTTCTGGCCGTAATAGCTGTAGGGCCAGCCGTAAAACACGCCATCACGCACCGAAGTCAGGTAGTCGGGCACGAGGTCGCTGCCGATCTCGTCGCGCTCGTTCACCACCGTCCAGAGCGCGCCGCTGCCGGGTGCCCAACCCATGCCGTTGGGATTGCGCAGGCCCGAGGCAAACACGCGGTGGCTGCCGGTTTTGGGGTCGATCTCCCAGATGGCGGCGCGGCCGGTTTCGGCTTCCATGCCGCGTTCGCCCACATTGCTGTTGGAGCCGACGGTGACATACAGCTTGCTGCCGTCCGGGCTGGCGATGATGTTTTTTGTCCAGTGGTGGTTGATAGGGCCGGCCGGCAGGTCTACCACCTTGACGGGCCCCGCCGTGATGCTGGTTTGCCCCGGCTGGTAGGGAAAGCGCACCACGGCATCGGTATTGGCGACAAAAAAATCGTTGCCCACCAGCACCATGCCGAAGGGCGAATTGAGGTTTTCCAGAAACACGCTGCGGCTTTCGGCCTTGCCGTCACCGTCGGCGTCGCGCAGCAAGGTGATGCGGTTGGCCGTGGGCGCGCCGGCGCCGGCCCGACCCATCACCTTTTTCATGAACCAGGCACGCAGGCCCTTGCCGTCTTCCGGCTTGGGTGGCGCATTGCTTTCAGCCACCAGCACGTCACCGTTGGGCAGCACGTAAACCCAGCGCGGATGGTCCAGGCCGCTGGCCAGGGCCGTGACGCCCAGACCCGCCATGGGCGTGGGCATTGCACCCTCCGGCCAGCCCTTGGCCGGCGCGATGTTCACCGTGGGAAACAGGGTCTTGTTGGGCTTGGGCAGGGTTGGATTGGCGCCCATACCGGCCTCCGGCGGCAACAGGGCGGTGTCGCCGCACGCGGCCAGCGCACAGGCGAATGCCGCGCACAGCACCAGAACATGCCAGACGCGTTGACAGGCAATCGATCGCATAAAACCCCCTGAAGAAATGACGGCAATGCCAGCGCTCCGCATGGTGCGGGCATTCGTCAGTGTGGGTGGGTGAGGTTCGCGCAGCTGTCAGCCGGCCCCACCGACCGCTGTCAGCGCTGACCTTCGCCTGGCTCAGCCGGGCAGCAGCGGCAGGTCGGCCTTCTTCAGCGTGCGCAGCACAAAGCTGGATTTGCTGTGGCGTATGCCCTTGATCTTGTAGAGCCGCTCGCGCAGCAGGCGCTCGTAGTCCTTGGTGTCGTGCACGGCAATGCGCAGCAGGTAGTCGTATTCACCGGACACCAGGTAAGCCTCTATCACTTCGGGAATGGCTGCCAGTGTTTCACCGAATTTCTCCAGCGTGTTGTCGGAGTGGCTGTCGAGCGTGACCTGCACCATCACCGTGTCGCCCAGGCCCAGCGCCTGCGCATTGAGCCGCACGGTGTAGCCCTCAATCACCCCAGCCTCCTCCATCTTCTTGATGCGGCCCCAGCAGGGCGAGGGGCTCAGGCCGACGGCCTGGCCGATGTCTTGCAGGCTGGTGCGCGCGTCAGCCTGCAAAACCTGAAGGATTTTCCGGTCTAAAGTGTCCATTCAGGTAATTTATCTGAAATTGGCCGTTTTACAGATTTTTTATCTGTTTATGGGAAATTCAACAGCAAATCAGGCAAATTATTCGGCCCTACCCGCGAGATACTTTCTTACATGGCAGCGGGCTTACCGGTCCGCCTGGCAAGACAAGGCCCCCAGTGAGTTACCGCTCACTGGGGGCTTTGATTTTTATTCCATTGCTAATTCGCCGCGATAGGTCGTTACGCCTCCTTGCCGTGCCAGGGCCTGTCAATGCCATTTATGCAAATGCGAATGGGGTGAAAACGGTGCCAATCAAGGCGCGCGACGACGCCCAGACTTTTGTCTGGCTAGAAGCGCAACGCCGAGTGGCGCCGTTTTCACCCCATTCCCTCCGGGTTGCGATCAAAAAGGCCTTGCGCGGCGTTGCAAAGCCTTGACGGGGTCTACCCCGCCTGCGTTTTGCGCCTTGCTCAAGGCCTTTTTGACTCGCAACGCATCTGCATAAATGGCATTGGCAGGCCCTAAGCACTGTCTGCGGCGGCGCGCCTACTCTCGCAGCGAATTAGCAATGGAATCAGGGATCAGCCGACAGCGCACTGCAGGCGCAACTCCAGGCAAACGCCGCTGTCCCGGTTGTGCGCGGTGATGGTGCCGCCCATCTTGGCCATATAGGTTTTGGCGACAAACAGGCCCTGCCCGCGCTGTCCCGCGGCACCGGTATCTGGCTGGTCAGACACGCCGTATTCGAAAACCTTGTCCAGCAGGCCGGCCTCGATCTGCGGGCCCAGGTTGCTGATGGTGATGAGCGCCTCGGGCGCGGTGCCTTCCTGTGCCTGCTGCGACAGCGTGATGCGGATCAGGCTGCCGGGCAAACGGTAGCGATCAGCATTGCGCAGCACATGCGACACGACATCTTCCAGCGAATACTCGTCGGCACGCACCCTGACCGGCTGGACCAGCGGATCAAAGGCCACACCGGGAATGCCCGCGGCCGCAGCGTTGCGCGCCACGTGGCTCAGGAACTCATTGGCATCCAGCGTCTGCACATTGAGCGCGGTGGATTCAAAGGCTTCACTGGGCGATGCGCTGCCGTAGAGCACGCGCACGGCCTGCTGCATGCGGCTGATGTAACGGTGCGCGGGGTCGTCGGCGCTTCCGTGCAGCACCATGAGYGATTGCAGGGGCGACATGATTTCATGGCCTACCGCGTGCCAGGTGTCTTTTTCCTGGGCGACCCGGATCTGCTCGCGGCGCACGTCTTCGTTCACGCGCTGCAGCAGGTCTTGCAGGCCGCCGGCCAGCACACCCAGCTCGTCGCCGCCACGCAGGTCGGCCAGGTCAACCGTTGCCAGGTTGTCGCTGGCGCGCACGCCCTTGGACACGGTGGCCGCGCGGCGGGTGAGTTCGGTGATGCGGCGGATGATCCGCAGCTCAATGGCCAGCCAGGTCACAAAGATGGCCAGCAGCATGCCGCCCACAAACCAGGACACGCGGGTGGCCACGGCCGTGAGGGCCTTGTTGACGCTGCGAATGTCACCGGTCAGCGAGAGTTCATAACGCCCGAGCGGCGTACTGATGATGTCGGCGCTCGTGACGGGTGCGTCATAACCATCCACCTGCAGCCGGCGTATCAACCAGGCAATCAGCGGCGAGGACCGCTCCGCCGTCTCCGCGCCGGACAGCGACACGACGTCCGGGCTGGCACCCGCGCTGCCCAGCCTGCGGATGCGCAGCTTCTCGCCGGGCAGCAGCAAAGGGGTCAGCTCAGACCATGAAAAAGGTGCGGTCGCCCCCCCGGCATTGCTGTCAAACAGCGGCTTGCCCTCGCCGGGAGCCAGCATTTCCACCTGCACCTTGATCTGGTCCAGGTCGGCCGGCGGCCAGACGATGCCCGCGGGCCCTTTGGAGAACAGAGCCTCGCGAAACAGCTCAACCGGCAGGCGCACGCTGACAAAGGCACGCCGGGCGCAATCCGGGTCTGCCGCCAGCGTGCCGTCCGCGCAGCGGCTGTCTTGCCAAAGCCAGCCGCGAAAGTCGCGCACGGGCCGGCTGGCCGGCGTGATCGGACCCTCATCGGCAAAGCCCACCAGCCGGCCCCTGGCATTGGCAAAAGGCGAGGCGTTGCGGCCCTCGTCCATCGCCTGCATGGCCTGGAAAGGCGCGATCCAGCGGTAGCGCTGCCCGCGCATGTCGACCGTGATGCGGGCGCGATGCGCCTGGCTTAAATCCAGCGTTCCGGAGGTGTGCGACACCAAGGGTCCGCTGTTGAAGCTGCCGACGGCATAGAGAAAACCGCCGGCAAAGGGGTTGTTGCCGACGGCCACGCACATCGACGCCGCGTCGGGGTATTGCACCAGGCAGCCAGCCATCTCCACTGCCTGCTGGGCCTTGTTGCGATCGTCGAAATCGAGGGCCGAAAAAGGCAGCACCAGCGGACGCAGCGGCGTCACCTCATGCTCGTAGGCCGTGGGGTTGAGCAGCACCAGCTGGCCCGTGGGATGGCGCAGCTTGGCGGCGATCTGCGCCTGGTTTTTGCGAAAGCCGTCCTGGTAATTTCGGTAGCTGCGCTCCTTTTCGTCTTGCAACACGGCGATAGCCAGGGCGACGGTGGCCATCGCCAGCAGAAAAAAAGCGCCGCGAAAAAATACGCGCAGCCCGAAGGGTACGCGCGCCGGCAGCAGGCGCTCGACATCCAGGCGTGTGGGCAGCTTCACGGCTTGCCTCTGCCGCGCGGGGGCTCCGCCGCCTCGGCCCAGCGAAAGCCTCGCATCGGGATGTTTTCAATGCCGTCAAAGGCCGCATCGATTTCCTTGAACGCGTCGCGAATCGTGCTGACGTGCTTGCGGATGTTGTCGCGGTTGCGGCCGCTCTTGACCACCTGGTACAGGTCGTCATAGCTCACCACCTCGCCGCGGCGCGCGTGCAGCGCCGCCAGGATGCGTTGCGCCGTCAGCGGCAGGTTCACGCGCTGACCGCGCCAGATAGCCGTGTTCTGTCGCAGCGGGTCCAGCTGCAGCTCCTGGCTGTCTGCGGCGGGCGCCTTGCCTTCCGGCTTCGTTTTGGCGGTGCGCAGGATGTCGAGGAAAGTTTCGATGAAGTCGGCTTCTTCAAACGTGGTCTTTTGCAGGTAGTCCCAAGCGTCCAGCGCTTTCATGATGCTGCGGTAAATGGCAGCGGGCATGGCGGACACCACCAGCACGGGCGTACCCTGCCGCTGCTTGTTGATGGCGTTGATGATGGCCACGCCGGCATGGCGTTCGCGCCCCAGTTCGATGTCCAGCACCACCGCGTCATAGCCTTCGCGGGCAACGGCGGCCTCGGCGTCGTCGCGGTTGAACCATTGGTCGACCTGGATGCCCGGACGGGCCGATTCAATCCAGCCCTTGAGCTGGTTGCTCATGGGCAGGTCGTCTTCGATCACGGCAATTTTGGTCATGAGGCCTCAAGAGGATGGGGTGTCGCCATTATGGGTGTGGCCTGCGCCAGGCCGTGTGAGTGTTTCTTCCGTTGGCGGAGGGTTGCCGCCGCCAAACCGTGCAAAGACACCGCGCAGGCGCATTGAATGCTCCGGGCCCGATTCGAACAATGGAGGCCAGAGAAAGCGCAACCCGCGCCTCTCGCCAAACCAACCGGAGGAGCCCATCATGAACCCACGCCTTAGCCGTATTTCCCTGCGCATCCGCGCCATCTTTTCCAGGGGGGTGCGCGGCACCCGCCGTATCGCTGCCACAGGGGTGCAGCGCGCCGCCAGCGCCAGCGGCCTGATGATCGCCACCGCCGCGGCGGGCGCGGTCGGCTACCTGCTGTGGGTGCACCCTCCCATGGAGTCGGTGGCGCGCGGCGACGTGGCGATTCGCACCAACCAGCTGACCGGCAGCGTCGACGAATTCCGCGAAGGTTCCTTGCTGCTGCTGCCAGCTCTGCATGAGATGCGCACTTTCTCGCTGCGCGACCAGGTCTACCGCCCTGAAGGCAGCAGCCGGGCCGACGGCCCCTCGCCCTTCCAGTCGATTGAAGGCATGTCGCTGGGAGTGGACATCACGGTGCGTTATGCACTGGATCCCACCAAGGTGAACGCACTGTCGAAAAACCTGCCCGACGACATCGCGGGCCAGATCGTGCAGCCCGCCGTGCAAGGCGTGATCTACAAGACCTTCACGCGCTACACCGTGCGGGAAATTTTCTCGAGCAAGCGTGCCGAAATCCAGCAGCTTATCGAAGCCGAACTCAAACCCAAGCTTGCGGCCGACGGCATCCTGCTGCGCACGGTGCAAATGGGCAAAGTGGACCTGCCCGCGGACTACCGCCAGGGCATGGACAAGCTGCTGGCCGAAGAGCTGGCCACGGAAAAGATGCGCTACACGTTGGCCCTGAAGGAAAAGCGCGTSAARGAAACCGAGCTGGACGCGATGGCCGAAAAAATACGCCGTGAAACCAATGCGCAGGCCGCCGCCAGYGAACAGGTAATTGCAGCCAAAGCGCAGGAAGAAGCCATGAAACATGTCCTGCCCTTCAAGCAAAAGCAGATCGAGCAGCGTCAACTTGAAGCCGAAGCCGACAAGCAGTCGCGCATCCGCACGGCCGAAGGTAGCGCCCAGGCGCGGCGCATCGAGGCATCGGGTGAAGCCGATTCGCGCCAGAAACTGGCGGATGCCGAAGCCTACCGGCTGGACCGCGTGGGCAAGATCAACAGCGAGCAGATGGCGCGCGAAGGGGTGCTGATCACGCGCCACCCGCTGCTGATCCAGAAGACCATGGCCGACAAACTCAGCGACAAGATCACCGTGATCATCGCCCCGCCCTCCACCAGCGGCGGCTTTGTGGGCGCGGGCCTGCTGGGCGGCGCGCCCAAAGCCGGCCGCACCGTGGCGCAAGCGCCGCGCGGCGCCGGCACGCAAGACCACGACGACAAAGAAGAGGCCGAATAATGATCACCACCGCACTTCTGACCCTGGCCATCGTGACGCAGGACCAGGCCACCCTGCGCGCCGCGCCGCGTGATTCGGCCGCACAGCAGGCGGCCCTGTGGCAAGGCGACGCGCTCGAGATCCGCGGCCAGCGCATGGATTACCTGCAGGTCTACGACCACAGGCGCGAACGCGCAGGCTTCATCCACGTGAGCCAGGTGCGCACGGTCTCGCTGCAGCCCGAGGAAGCGCCGCAGCTGCTCTCGGTGGTGCGCTTCCTCCGCGAAAGCCCGGGCGCTGAAGCCCTGGGCATTGCGTACACGGCCGCTTACCTCAAGGCCGCGCCGGCAGACGCCATAGGCGCGGAAGCCTTTGATGCGTTGGGCACCATGGCCGAACGCCTGGCGCGTCGCGCCTCCATGAAGCACGGCAAGGCCACGAGTGACGTGATCTCTGCGCACATGGAAGTGGCCACCTTTTATGGCGTGAACTTCAAGGGTTATGAGCAGAACGGAAGCATGCAGCTTTGCTACAACGGCGAAGCCTTTCGCCGCGTGCTGGCGCTGCCATCCGACGCCGAACAGCGCGCGCGCGCCGCACTGGCTGTGACCCGCCCCGATTGCATGAGCCCCGATCTGCACCCGCAGGACCGCTTCACGCAAGACCAGTGGCGCGCCGAAGTGCTGGACAAGGTCAGCGCCGCCCAGTTCGCCCAGTTGTCTGAAGTCAGCAAAAACCGTTTGCGCCTGCGCCGTGCCGGCGTGCACGCCAGTCTGGCGTTTGAGCAGGCGCGCCGGACTGAAGCGCCCACGGCAGCCGCCCAGCGCGCCCTGGCGGAACTCGCGGCGGTGAACAAGCTGGAGCTGACAGACAACGACAGGCAGGACTACAACGACGCAGCGATTCGCGTGGGCGCTTCGCGATGGGGCGCTGAAACCGCGCTTCCCCGCTTCGCCAAACTGACGGTAGCCACCGAGACGGGCCAGGCCGGCGAAACCTGCGTGGCGCTGTACGAAAACAAGGCCGACGGCAAACCCGGCAAGGAGGCCGTGGCCAGGCGCTGCACCTACGGCATCGTGTGGACCGCGTCCGCCAGCGCCCACCCGGATGGCCAGGCCCTGGCGCTCGCGGTGCAGCCGCTGGACACCTGGCGCGAGCTGTGGGTGTTTCGCAAAAGATCCGGGCAATGGACGATTGAGGTGCTGCCGCCCGCCAGCAATGGCCCCGAGT
Organism: Polaromonas sp. P1_E1_2; assembly: GCF_056406035.1. Classification (NCBI taxonomy): domain Bacteria; kingdom Pseudomonadati; phylum Pseudomonadota; class Betaproteobacteria; order Burkholderiales; family Comamonadaceae; genus Polaromonas; species Polaromonas sp. P1_E1_2. The sequence continues at coordinate 7,833 of NZ_JBFUAZ010000037.1, forward strand.
TGGGCTATGTGGAATTTGCCGGCTGGGTGCGCGGTACGCCTCACATGCTGCTGGCCCGCGAGACCCGCATTGCCGGGCGCCTGCGCCGCAGTTTCGAGGTGGCGCGCATGGACAGCTTGACGGCCGAGAAACAGGCCGGTGACCCGGGAACGCTGGCGGCCTTTGCCCGCTCGCAGGACGCCGCGTGGAAGCGCCAGACCGTGATCCTGCGCTAAATGCCTGCTTGCAAAAGCCTAGAACGCGGTTCTATCGCTCAGCGTATCGGCCGGCAACTGGTCGATCTCCACCAGCAGCCGCGCCAGGCTGCGGCCCGCGGCACCCAGCAAGGCACGGCCTTTGTCGGCCGTGGCAGCGGCTGCGTTACCCACCGCGCCTTGCGGGTTGTAGTCCTGCATCTGCCAGGCCAGCTTGGCGCTGCGGCCGTCACCCAGGATGCTGAACTTCGCAGCCCTGTCCTGTGAAGTGGAATGAAAGTTCTGAGCCTTGGCCATGTCGACCTGATCCGGCTTKAGCGCCAGCATCATGGAGGTTTCGATCTCGCCGGCGTGGATGCCGAAGCGGTGCTCTTCGGCACTGAACAAATCATTCACGGACTTGCCATCCTCACCTGTGAGCGGCAGGTTGAACCAGTTCACACTGTAGACCAGCATGCCCAGTCGGGCCCGCAGGTCGCGCGCCACCACGTCCAGCAGGCCCACCTGGCCGCCGTGCGAATTGAGCAGCACCAATTTCTTGACACCCGTTTGCGCAACGGATTCGGCCAGCTCGGTCCAGAGCCGGATCACGGTCTCGGCTTTTAGCGTGAGCGTGCCGGCAAAGCGATCGTGCTCGGGGCTAAAGCCCACCGCCTGCGTGGGCAAAAACAGCACCGGCTGCGTTGGGGGTAAATGCGGCAAGGCGGCTGCAATCACACCTTCCACCAACGTCGCATCCACATTAAGCGGCAGGTGCGGGCCGTGCTGCTCCACCGCGGCCACCGGCAGCACCGCAATACAGCGGGCCAGATCCAGGCGCGAAAAGTCAGGGCTTTTCAGGTCGGACCAGAAACGGGGGGGGTTGGCTGCATCGAAGGTCATGGAGGGTATTTTGAGCTATCTGGCGATGCCGGGGGCTGGGGACTTCTGGCTGGCGGCGAATTCTGACGAGCGGGCAAATCCCCAGGCTCTGGCGGCTCAACCGAGCGTGAAAGCGCACCGATCGCCATCAATCAGGGGCTTAAGAAGCAAAAATCCCGTTAAAGAGGATTGTTTCCCGGCAAGGATAGCAGCGACTTGTACAGGCTGCGGTGGCGTTGGTTCGACCTGAACCCGGTTTCCTTCAAGTGCAGGTAGAAGGTATGCCTGTGTGCACCGCTGAACTGCACCAGACGTCGCTTGGCATAGCGCCAGAAGCTCTCGATACCGTTGACGTGAACTGAACCCCGGGCAAACTCATTGTTGCCGCGGTTGACCCGCAGGTGTCTTCTGGTGATGAACTTTGCCTCTTAAGCCCTTGAATTAATAGCAATATGATTCTTCTGCCGTGGCGGCACGTGGCCATGGGATTTGCGGATGACCGCGGCCGGGCAAGTCAACCGCCTTGCGAGGGAAGACGTTGAAGAAGAGCGTCTGTCACGGCTGCCCTGGTCCTTCGTGGACAGTTCACCCGGCAACACCCGCACCATAACTTTTCCAACATCCGGAGCTTCCCCATGAACAAATTACTGTCCACCCTCATCAGCGCAGCCGTCCTCGCCATGCCCCTGGCCGTGATCTCCACGCCAGCAGCGGCCCAGGCCGCCGCACCCGCAGCAGCCCCTGCCGCCGCACCTGCCGAAAAAGCCGCCGCGCCCACAAAAGCCAAGGCAAAAGCCAAACACAAGGTCAAGCACAAGGCCAAGGCAAAAGCCAAAAAATCGGTGTAATTCGCGGATGAAGTTCCGCTGAGCCCTTGATCTGGCGTCAGGAATTGAAAAAGCCCGCAGATGCGGGCTTTTTTTTGGCCGTCTGTTTCGGCGCAGGCTCAACGGCCCAGGTACGACAGCGCAATTCCCGCAAATACCGTAAAGCCCAGCCAATGGTTGAGCCGAAACGCCTTGAAACAGTCATCGCGCTCGCGCTTGCGGATCAGCCAGCCGTGCCACAGCGCCTGCCCGAGCGCCACCGCAATTGCTATTAAATAAATAGCTTCTTGCGCAATATCCATAAGGGTTACAGCCCAAATTAACAGAAAAATCAGGTAACTGAGCATGACACCCGCCACATCGAACCGCCCCAGCGTGATGGCCGACGTTTTCATGCCGATCTTCAAGTCGTCGTCACGGTCGACCATGGCGTATTCCGTGTCGTAGGCAATCACCCAGAACAGGTTGCCCAGCAACAGTACCCAGGCCAGCAGCGGAACGCGCGACTGCACGGCGGCAAACGCCATCGGAATGCCAAAGCTGAAAGCGACCCCCAGCACCGCCTGCGGCATGGAGACATAACGCTTGGCATACGGATAGACCAGCGTGACCGCCAGCGCGGCGAATGACCAGGCAATGGTGACGACATTGGTGGTGAGTACCAGCCCGAAAGCCAGCAAAGCCAGCACGGCGCCGAGAATCAGGGCCTCTCTGACAGAAAGGGCGCCGCTGGTCACGGGCCGCTGCGCCGTGCGTTTGACATGCCGGTCAAAATCACGGTCGGCCACATCGTTGACACAGCAGCCGGCACTGCGCATGAGGAAAGTGCCCAAGCTGAACACGACCACAAGGTGCCAGCCCGGAAAGCCGTGCGAAGCCACCCAGAGCGCCGACAGGGTGGGCCACAGCAGCAGCAACCAGCCCGCCGGGCGATTCCAGCGGATCAACTGCAAATAGAAGTCGAGTTTTTGTTTCAACAAGCCAGGCGGCACCTTACTCTTCGAGCAAGGAGCGCAGCATCCAGGCGGTCTGCTCGTGCACTGTCAGGCGCTGCGTCAGCAAGTCGGCCGTCGGCTCGTCGCTGGCCTTGTCGGCCAGTGGAAACAATTCGCGCGCCGTGCGTGCGACGGCCTCATGGCCCTGCACCAGGATGCGCACCATTTCCAGCGCCTTGGGCGGCACCAAAGGCACATCGGGAATCGATGCCAGCTTGCTGAACTGGGCGTAGGAGCCCGGCGCGGGATGGCCCAGGGAGCGGATACGCTCCGCCACCGGATCGACGGCTGCCCACAATTCGGTGTACTGCGTCATGAACATCAGGTGCAGCGTGTTGAACATCGGCCCCGTCACGTTCCAGTGGAAGTTATGTGTGGTCAAGTACAACGTGTAGGTGTCGGCCAGCAGGCGGCTCAGGCCCTTGGCGATCGCTGCGCGGTCTTTTTCATTGATGCCGATATTGATGGAGGGTGCGGGTTTTCCTGCGGGCTTGGTCGATGTTTTGGCCATGGTGTTTCCTTTTTAAAGATTCTGGGACAACTTTACGAAATCAGGGAAGGGGCTGCAACAGCCGGGCTCAATGCCGGCCATAGACGGCGTTCACGACAGGCGATTGACGCCGGGCAGCTCGCACGCATAAATGGCATTGCGCAGCGCAGCGATCGCTTCGTACCGGGTAAAGCTGCGGCGCCACGCCAGCACCACGCGCCGGCTCGGCACATCGCCTGCGAAGGGCAGGTATTTGATGAACGAGGGTTGCTCTGCTGCCACCTTGCTGCGGCTTGCGGCCGTTTTCCCCTTGGCGGGTTTCCTGGCAGTTGCGGCCTGCTCGGCCAGCGCCTCCTTGGGCACGCCCAGGCGGGGAACCAGCGTGATGCCCATGCCCGCCGCCACCATATGCTTGATGGTTTCCAGCGACGAACCTTCAAAGCTTTTGCTGATGCCTTCGGCGCTGCTGGAAAAGCGTGCAAATTCGGGGCAAACCTCGAGCACGTGGTCGCGAAAGCAATGGCCGGTCCCCAGCAGCAGCATGGTTTCCTTCTTGAGCTCCTCAGCCGTCACGCTCTTGCGTGACGCCAGCGCATGGGCGCTGGGCACCGCCGCCATGAAAGGCTCGTCATACAGCGGCGCAATGGCCAGGTTGGTGTCGGGAAAGGGCTCGGCCAGGATGGCGCAGTCAATTTCACCGGTACGCAACTCTTCCAGCAACTTGACGGTGAAGTTTTCCTGCAGCATCAGCGGCATCTGCGGCGTATGCGCAATCGCCTGGCGCACCAGGTCAGGCAACAGGTAGGGGCCAATCGTGTAGATCACGCCCAGCCGCAGCGCACCGGCCAGCGGGTCTTTGCCGCGCTTGGCAATTTCACGGATGTTGTCGGCTTGCTCCAGCACGCTCTGGGCCTGGCGCACGATTTCTTCGCCCAGAGGCGTCACGGTGATTTCGTTGGCGTTACGCTCAAAAAGCTTGACCTGCAGCTCTTCCTCCAGCTTCTTGATGGCCACGCTGAGTGTGGGCTGCGAGACGTGACAGGCGTCGGCGCCCTTGCCGAAATGCTTTTCCCGGGCAACAGCGACGATGTATTTGAGTTCGGTCAGCGTCATGGGCTTATTGTGCTGCTTTTCTCAATCGCTGCATCGCCGGATGTTGCTTAGGCCTTCAGGTAATCGGCTTTGCCACCCAGCCAGCGCAGGATGTGCCGGTGAGCCAGTTCCGTATGCCGGTCCAGCATCAGCGGCGCCCGCTCGCGTGCCCAGGCCAGCAGCGCGGCATCGGTCTCGAGGTCGGCAAACCGCAGCAGCGGCGCCCCCGACTGCCGCGCCCCCAGGAATTCGCCGGGCCCGCGGATTTCCAGGTCGCGCCGGGCGATTTCGAAGCCATCATTGGTTTGCGCCATGGCTTTGAGGCGTTCGCGCGCCATCTCGCCGAGCCGGGACGCTTCGCCGGTCGAATACAACAGCACGCAGGCCGACGCAGCCGCGCCGCGCCCGACCCGACCGCGTAACTGGTGCAACTGGCTCAGGCCGAAGCGCTCGGCATGCTCGATCACCATCAGCGAAGCATTGGGCACGTCAACGCCCACCTCGATCACCGTCGTACTCACCAGCACGCCCATTTTCCCGGCGGTGAACTGGCTCATGACGGCCTTCTTTTCTGCAACCGGCATGCGAGAGTGCAGCAGTCCTACAGCGACACCGGGCAAGGCTGCACTCAATGCTTCATGCGTTTGCGTGGCATTGACCAGGTCGATGGACTCGCTTTCCTCGATCAGTGGGCAGACCCAGTAAATCTGCCGCCCTTCCGCCAGCTGCCCGCGTATGCGCGTGATCACTTCATCACGCCGTGCGTCGCTCACCACCTTGGTCACGATGGGCGTGCGGCCGGGCGGCAGCTCGTCGATGGTGGAGACGTCAAGGTCGGCGTAATAACTCATCGCCAGCGTGCGCGGAATCGGTGTAGCAGTCATCATCAAAAGATGGGGTTCCTGCCCACCTTCAGTCATTTTGCTGCGCAGGGCCAGCCGCTGCGCCACGCCAAAGCGGTGCTGCTCGTCGATGATGGCGAGCGCCAGGTTTTTGAACTTCACCTTGTCCTGGATCACAGCGTGCGTGCCTATGACCAGGCCGGCCTCCCCGCTCTCAATCAACGCCAGCATCTCGCGCCGCTCTTTTGTTTTCTGGCTGCCGGTCAGCCAGGCGGTCTTGATGCCCAGCGGCTCCAGCCAGCCGATCAGTTTGCTGAAATGCTGCTCGGCCAGGATTTCCGTAGGCGCCATCAGCGCACATTGCCAGCCCGCGTCGATGCAGCGTGCCGCGGCCAGTGCCGCCACCACCGTTTTGCCGGCGCCCACGTCGCCCTGTAACAGGCGGTGCATGGGGATGCTTTTTTTCAGGTCCGCCTCAATCTCGTTGCACACGCGCTGCTGCGCGGCGGTCAGCCGGAAAGGCAGGCGCTCCAGCAATTGGTCATGCAGCGTGCACTGCGTGCCGCGCACGGGTGGGCCCGCCAGCGAAGGTGCGCGCATGGCTGCGCGTATGCGCCGGGCCTGCAGCTGCGACAGCTGCTGGGCCAGCAGCTCTTCGGCCTTGAGCCGCTGCCAGGCCGGATGGCTGCGGTCTTCCAGTGTGGCCAGCGAGACATCTGGCGTGGGGTGATGCAAAAACTGTAGCGCCTCGCGCAGGCCCCATAAGGGCTGCAGCCTGTTTTCACCTAAAACTTCAGGCGGAAAGGTCTCGCGGAGATCAGCCCGCGCCAGGCCGCTGAGCACGGCTTTGCGCAGGTAGGTTTGCGGCAGTCCGGCCACGGTGGGATACACCGGCGTCAGCGCGCCGGGCAGCTCGCCGCCGGCCAGCCTGAAGCTGGGGTGGATCATTTCACGGCTGAGAAAGCCGCCGCGGATTTCACCCCGCACCCGAACATGGGCGCCTGTGCTCAGCGTTTTCTGGTGGGCCGGGTAAAAATTGATGAAGCGCAGCACGCAGGTGTCGCTGCCGTCGTCTACCGTCACCCGCAGCTGCCGGCGCGGGCGAAAGGCGATCTCGCTGTGCGTCACCTGGCCTTCGATTTGCACCAGATCGCCGTCGCGCGCGTCCGCCAGCCGCACGATGCGGGTTTCATCCTCGTAGCGCAGGGGCAGGTGCAAGGCCAGATCGATGTCGCGGCGCAGGCCCAGCTTCTCGAGCGCTTTTTGCGCGGGTGATTTGGGCGAGGCTTTTTCAGCCTTGGCCTGAGGCGCGGCCGTGTTCCCGGCCGCGGCCTCAGGCGGGACAGTTTTTCGGACGGAGGCACCAGGAGGCGACATGGGACAATTGTGC
>NZ_JBFUAZ010000038.1:0-14486 GCF_056406035.1 Polaromonas sp. P1_E1_2
CAAAACAACTCACTCCCATCCCGGCGGATCGTCCGCCCATTCATCCGGCTTGCTCGCTGAATTCGAGGGCACCGTTTCCGGCCACCGCGACGGCCATGGTTTCGTATTGCGCGATGACGGCGAAGCAGATATTTACCTGCCGCCCAACGAAATGCGTGCAGTCCTGCACAAGGACCGCGTCAAGGCCCGCATCGTGCGGCACGACCGCAAAAACCGGCCCGAAGGCCGTGTCACGGAAATCGTTGAGCGATCCTCGAATCCCATCATCGGCCGCCTGCTGCAGGAAAGCGGCGTCTGGCTGGTTGCACCCGAAGACAAGCGCTATGGCCAGGACGTTCTGATCCCCAAGGGCGCTACCGGCACGGCCAAGGCCGGCCAGGTGGTGGTGGTGCAACTCACCGAGCCGCCGGCGCTGTTCGGCCAGCCCGTAGGCCGCGTCAAGGAAGTACTGGGCGAGATCGACGACCCTGGCATGGAGATCGAGATCGCGGTGCGCAAGTACGGCGTGCCGCATGAATTCAGCGACGAAGCGCTGGCCCTGGCCCGAACCCTGCCGGACGCCGTGCGGCCTGCCGACAAAAAGCACCGCGTTGACCTGACGGACGTGCCGTTGGTCACCATCGACGGCGAAGATGCCCGCGACTTTGACGACGCCGTGTATTGCGAGCCCGCCAAAGTGGGCCGCGGCAAGGGCTGGCGTCTGCTGGTGGCGATTGCCGATGTGAGCCACTATGTGGAAACCGGCAGCGCCATCGACATTGACGCCTATGACCGCGCTACCAGCGTGTACTTTCCGCGCCGCGTGATTCCCATGTTGCCGGAAAAATTGTCGAATGGCCTTTGCTCGCTCAACCCGAATGTCGAGCGCCTGTGCATGGTCTGCGACATGCTGGTCAATGCCAAGGGCGAGGTTCACGCCTACCAGTTCTACCCGGCGGTGATGTTCAGCCAGGCGCGCTTTACCTATACCGAAGTGGCCGCCATCCTGGCCAATACACGCGGCCCTGAAGCGGCGCAGCGCAAGGCGTTGGTGCCGCACCTGCTCGACTTGCACGACGTGTACCAGGCGCTGCTCAAGGAGCGTGGCGAACGCGGGGCAGTGGATTTTGAAACCACCGAGACCCAGATTGTTTGCGACGAAGCCGGCCGGATTGAAAAAATCGTGCCCCGCACGCGCAATGTGGCGCACCGCCTGATCGAGGAAGCCATGCTGGCTGCCAACGTCTGCTCGGCGGACTTCATCTCACAAAGCAAGCACGTGGGCCTGTACCGCGTGCACGAAGGCCCAACGCCCGAGAAGAAGGAGATGCTGCGCAACTACCTGAAGGCGGCCGGCATCGGCATGACCATCACCGATGACCCGGCGCCCGGCGAATTCCAGAAGATCGCGCTGGCCACCAAGGACCGGCCTGACGCACAGCAAATCCACTCGATGCTGCTGCGCTCCATGCAGCAGGCCATCTACACACCGATGAACAGCGGCCACTTCGGCCTGGCGTACGAGGCCTACACGCACTTCACCAGCCCGATCCGGCGTTATCCTGATTTGCTGGTGCACCGTGTCATCAAGGCGGTGCTGAACAAGGCCAAGTACCAGTTGCCGACCCTGCCCACCCCGGGCGAGGCCGAGGCCAAGCTGTCCAAACGCCTGGCTGCGCGCGTCAAGGAGCCAACGCAAAAGCCGAAAAAAGCCAGCGCCGACGAACTCGCCTGGCAGGCGGCCGGCCTGCACTGCAGCGCCAACGAACGCCGCGCCGACGAAGCCAGCCGCGACGTGGAAGCCTGGCTTAAATGCAAGTACATGCGCGAGCATCTCGGTGAGGAATTCGGTGGCGTCGTCACCGCGGCCACGGGCTTCGGCATCTTTGTCACGCTGGATGCGATGTACGTCGAAGGCCTGGTGCACATCACCGAGCTGGGTGGCGAATACTTCCGCTTCGACGAAGCCCGCCAGGAACTGCGCGGCGAGCGCACCGGCATCCGATATGCCATCGGCACGCGGGTGCGGGTGCAGGTCAGCCGGGTGGACCTGGACGGCCGCAAGATCGACTTCCGGCTTGTCAACGAGGGCCAGGACCTGGTCGGCCGCGCCATGAAGGACAAGACAGGCGGCCATGCGGCGGAACTGCCGGCACAGGAACGCGGCGCTTCGCGCCATGCGGCCGAGCCTCGAACCGGCGGCAAGGCGGGCAGCAAGAGTGCTGGAAAACGCTCGGAGTCGCGCTCAGGCGGCCGCGGCGGCGGCACAGCCAGCCGCAGCGCCAGCAGCAGCGAAAGGGCGCCCAAGTCGCCCATCCAGGCCCTCAAGGCGGCTGTCAAGAAGGCGGCAGGCAATCCGCCGGGCCGCAAGCAGGGCAAGAAGCCGCGCCGTTAGGCGCCAGGACACCATGAAATTTCCGCACAACACCTTTTCCCTGCCTGCGCTTCGTACGCACAAGGCACGCTGCCCATGCTGATGCGCGTATTGGCTTTCCTGCTTGAAACGCTGTTCTTCCTGTTGATTGCAGCGGCTTTGCTGCGAGCCTGGATGAACTGGGTCCGGGTCAACATGACGGCCCAGCCCGGCCGTTTTGTGATGGCCGTGACCGACTGGCTGGTCAAGCCCTTGCGCCGCGTGCTGCCCAGGCCGGTGATGCAGTCCCGGGTGGACTGGGCCAGCGTCCTGGCGGCCGTGTTGCTGGCACTGGCTTATGCGTTGCTGTGGGGCCTGTTGTTTGGCCTGCTGCTGGGGGGCACCCTGTGGACTGCCGGGGCTGCACCTGTAGCCTTGCTGACGCTGTTGTCGTTTGCGCTGAAGATGCTGATCCGCGTGGCGCTGCAAACCCTGTTCATCCTGGTGCTCGGTTTTGCCATCCTGTCGTGGGTGCAGCCTGGCTCACCCGCGTATGGTTTGCTGGGGCGCCTGACCGAGCCCCTGCTGGCACCCCTGCGCCGCGTGATCCCCACGGTGGGCGGCGTGGATTTGTCCGCGCTGGTGCTCATCGTCCTGATCCAAATCGCCCTGATGATCCTGGTGTAAGGCCCTCGTCGGCGCGTCTGTCAGTTGCTGCCGCCTTGTGCATGGGCCAGTTCCGAGGCTGTCAGGGCCGGGGCCGTCCATTCGTCGGCCAGACGGCCATGTGCCCATACGGCGCTGCAGGCCGCGTCGAAGGCATCCAGCCCGGCCGCCATCCGTGCGCCCACCATGCCCGCCAGCACGTCGCCGGTGCCGGCCGTGGCCAGCAGGGCGTTGCCGGTGCTGTTGATGGCGCTGCTGTGGCCCGGCGCCGCGATCACCGTTCCCGAACCCTTGAGCACCACCACACACTGAAACTGTTCGGCAAGCTGCCGGGCCGATGCCAGCCGGTCGGATTGAACCGCGGCCGCTGTGGTGGCGGCCAGCCGGGCAGCTTCCAGTGGGTGTGGCGTCAGCACCGTGCGGTAGYCGCGGCCGTGACGTGCAATGAGCTGCGCCTGGAACTGCGTGTCCCCTGCAATGGCATTGAGTGCATCGGCATCCAGCACCAGCCGCCTGGCAGTCGACAGCACCCTGGCCAGCACGGCCTTGACGGCCTCGCCGCCGCCGCAGCCGCACACCACCACCTGCTGCGCGAAGTCCAGCGCCTCGGGCGTGCGGAACATCRGTTCGGGTTGTTGCGGATCGACCGCGATGGCCGGGCTGCCGAGCAACGCCACAAATACCCGGCCGGCACCGGCATGCAGGGCGGCACGCGCCGCCAGCAGCGCGGCGCCCGCCATGTGGCTGTGGGCGGTGGACTCTCCCCCGAACACGGCCACGTCGCCAAAGCTGCCTTTGTGGCTGGCATGCGCGTTGCCTGAACGGGGCGGCTGGCCGGCATGGTCGGCGCCCAGCAACCAGGCGTCGGTCTGGCTTGGGGTTGCCTCCTGCGTTTCGCGGACGCCGAGATCGYCAAACCAGACCTGGCCCGCCCAATCCCGGCCGCCGGCGGTGAACAGCCCCGGCTTCAAGGTTAAAAGGCTTAAGGTAAAAATGGCTGTAGCGTCCGGTGAATGGGCGCAAGCAGCTATCAAATGTGTAGCAGATCCGGTGTCCGCATCCAGGCCGGTCGGTATGTCTACCGCCAGCCGCGGCGCACTGCCGGCTTGCATTCGCGCCAGCCACTCCAGCATCAAGGCCGTGCCTGGGCGGTCGGGGGCCAGCGCGCCGCCTATGCCCAACAGGGCATCGATGCAGAAATCAAAATCATCGGGCGGTTGCGCCGCCATGGGCACGCCCGCGGCGATGGCGCGCTCGCGCGAGGCATGGGCGTCGGGCGGCAGGCTGGTTTTTCCGGCCGGCAAACCGGTCCAGGTTACGGTGACATTTTTGCCCCATTGGTGCAGATGCATGGCGGCCTCAAAACCGTCGCCGCCGTTGTTGCCGGGCCCACAGGCGATCCAGATGCGCTGCGCATGCGGCGCCAGGGCCAGCGCCAGGCGTGCCACCGAGAGGCCGGCCCGCTGCATCAGCGTGTGGGGCGCAAGCCCGGCGGCGGCACGCCGTTCAAGTTCGCGCGTCGCCGCCACGCTGTGAAGCGGCTCGCTGCGGGCGCTGGAAATTTTTCGCATGGCCTGATTGTGCGTCCCCGCAAAGCAAAAAGCCCGGCAGGCCGGGCTTTGGGCATAAACGCGGGGTGGTTTCAGCCCAGGCGGGCCACGCCCAGGCCTTCCATGTCGATGTCGGCGGTTTTGCCGGCCATCAGGTCGGCCAGCACCCGCGCGCTGCCGCAGCTGAGAGCCCAGCCGCTGGAGCCATGCCCCAGGTTGAGCCAGAGGCCGGGAATGCCGCTGTCGCCGATGATGGGCGGCCCATCGGGCAGCATGGGACGGGCGCCTTTCCATTCCTGCACGCTGGCGCCGGTATTGGAGAGCTGAGYCGCACCCGGGAACCAGTCGTGCAGCACCTTGTACAGCGTCTGGATGGACGATGCCCGCTTGTTGTCAAGCGTGCCGCCGATTTCGGCGCTGCCCGCCACACGCACGCGGTTGCCCAGGCGGGAAATCGCGACCTTGTAACGTTCGTCCATCAGTGCGCTGCGCGGTGCATTCAGCGGTTCGCGGATCGGCGCGCTGATGGAGTATCCGTAAACCGCCGCCATGGGAATCTTCAGGCCCAGCGGCCTCAGGAGCTCCGCGGAGGCCAGGCCGGCGCACATGACCACCCGGTCGTAGCTGCGGGGGCTGGCCTCGCCTGCTATCAAAATACTAGCAGGTTGCGCACGTTCCAATTGGGCTACAGCCGTATTGAACTCAAAATTCACGCCGATGCGCTGGGCTTCGTTCTTCAGCAGCAGGGCAAACTGGCGGCAATTGGCCACCTCGTCGTTCGGCAGGTGCACGGCGCCCAGGAAGTCGGTGTCAGGGCTCAGTGCCGGCTCGATCTTGCGCACCTCGTCGGGTCCGATTTCCCTGAACACCACGCCGGCGTCGCGCAGCACGGCCAGGCCCGGCTGCACCAGCTTGCTGTCTTTTTCAGAGCGCAGCAGCACCATGTAGCCGGGGCTGCCGTCGTACTCAAGCTCCAGTTCGGCGGTCAGGTAGTGCAGCCTTTCGCGGCTGTAGAAAGCCAGGCGCTGCATGCGTGCGCGGTTGGCCAGGTAGGTTTCGAGCTTGCAGGCGCGGAACCACTTCCACATCCAGGCCAGGTCGCGGCCCGACAGGGGCAGGCCGAGCTTGACCGGCGCGTGGCGGTTGAACAGGTGGCTGATGACCTTGCCCGGCATGCCGGGGGCAGCCCAGGGCGTGACATATCCGGGCGCTACCAGGCCGGCGTTGGCAAAGCTGGTCTCCTCGGCCGCCGCGCCGCGCCGTTCGAAGACGGTGACCTCGTGGCCGTCCAGGGCCAGCTCGTAGGCGGTGGTGATGCCGATGATGCCGGCGCCAATGACGGCAACCCTCATGCGAGGCTCCCGCGGTCATGTGGGGCAGGCACGGGGCGCGGGGCTGGGGAGATGTTTTTGTACATTTTTATAAGAAAAAGGCTTTTAAGCCAATGGGAATGAGCGCGAGAAGCTATCGTTTTTATAGCGAATTCGACAGGGCGGTCTCCACCTGCAGGGCCAGGTCCAGCACCGCGTCGTCATGCAACGCCGCATGCCAGAGCATCAGGCCCACGGGCAATTGGCCGGGCGTGTGGCAGGGCAGGGAAATGGCGCAACCGTCGAGCATGTTCACCACGGAGGTATTGCGCAGCAGCAGGCCGTTGACCCGGAAAAATTCGGCATCGTCGTCCAGCAAACCGGCGATCGGCGGCGCGACGATGGGGACGGTGGGCGAGAGCACGGCGTCAAAGCCTTGCAGGCGTGTTTCCATGCGGCCCATCCAGGCCTTGCGGGCGGCCAGCAGGTCGATGTAGTCGGCCGCACTCATGCCGGCGCCGCGCAGGATGCGCAAGGCCACGCGCGGGTCGTATTCGGCCTGGTGTCTGGCGATCAGCGTGCGGTGCCAGGCGTAGCTTTCCGCCGCCGAGAGGCCGCCGGTGGCATTGATGGCGGCCAGCTCGCCGATCTCCTCCAGGCCGATTTCCTCGATGTGCGCACCCGCCTGGCGAAGGATTCGCAGGCTGCGCCCAAACGCTTCGGCGACGGTGTTGTCCAGGAGGTCCTGCATCACGGTGTGGGCGACGGCCAGGCGGCAGGAGGCGAGCGGCTTGCCGGTCAGTTGGACCTTGCGTGCCGCCAGAACCTCATGCACGGTGACCGCGTCGCGCACCGAACGGGTGAGGGCGCAAACGGTGTCCAGGCTGGTGGACAGGGGAAGGGCGCCCTCCGTGGGCACCAGGCGCGCAGTGCTTTTGAAGCCGACGATGCCGCAAAGCGCCGCCGGGATGCGGATCGATCCGCCGGTGTCGGAGCCGAGCCCGACCAGGGCTGCGCCCGTGGTTACCGAGACCGCCGCACCGGAGGACGAACCCCCGGGAATACGTGCCACCTTCGGGTCGCCCGGGTTGACGGGGGTTCCGTAGTGCGGATTGATGCCGACACCGGAGAAGGCGAACTCGACCATGTTGGTGCGCCCCATGAACGTGGCGCCGGCAACACGCAGACGTGCCACGGCGGGGCAATCTTCTGCGGCAGGCGCGGCGCCTGCCAGCACGGTGGATCCGGCTGCGGTGGTCTGGCCGGCCACGTCGAACAGGTCCTTGACCGACACCGGAATGCCGGTAAGTGGAAGCCCTGCAGCGTCCGCAACGGGGTTTTCCGCCATTCCGGCGTGGTTTTGCGGGCTCCCCGGCATGAAAACGTGGCGGCAGGCGTCACTTTGGGCCGTGGCCAGGGCCTGTTCGATAACCTGCCGGGGAGAGGTCTGGCCGGCCGTCATGGCCTGGCGAGTGGCATGGAGGTCGCCTGAAGGGGGCATCTGGCTCATGGGGTGGGAGGGTGTTATACTCGACAGGCTTTGCAAATGACGATTTTGTTGTTTGCAAGGCAAATCGCAAATCAGCCACTCAAGGTGTTGCCCCGGAAATCTCGAAAGAGGCCAACGGGACGATAAGCGCTGATTTTAGACACAACCTTTTGGAGTATTCCTATGTCGACCACTATGCGCGAAATGCTGGAAGCAGGCGTTCATTTCGGACACCAAACCCGCTTCTGGGACCCCAAGATGGCCCCGTACATCTTCGGCCATCGCAACCGTATTCACATCATCAACCTGGAAAAATCGCTTCCGATGTACCAGGAAGCGATGAAGTTCGCGAAGCAGCTGTCTGCCAACCGCGGCACCATCCTGATGGTAGGCACCAAGCGCCAGGCTCGCGACATCGTCGCCACCGAAGCCAAACGCGCCGGTGTTCCCTATGTTGACCAGCGCTGGCTGGGCGGCATGCTGACCAACTTCAAGACGGTCAAGACTTCCATCAAGCGCCTGAAGGAAATGAAGGCCCAGCAGGAAGCCGGCCTTGATTCCATCAGCAAAAAAGAACAGCTCACCTTCAAGYGCGAAATCGAAAAGCTTGAAAAAGACATCGGCGGCATTCAGGACATGAACGCCCTGCCGGACGCCATTTTCGTGATCGACGTGGGCTTCCACAAAATCGCGATCCTGGAAGCCAAGAAGCTCGGCATTCCACTGATCGGCGTGGTTGACTCCAATCACTCGCCTATCGGCATCGACTACGTGATTCCCGGCAACGACGACTCCTCCAAAGCTGTCGCCCTGTACGCCCGCGGTATCGCCGACGCGATCATCGAAGGCCGCGCCAATGYCGTGAACGACGTCGTCAAGGCGGTTTCGGCTGAGAGCTCGGATGAGTTCGTGGAAGTGGAAAACGCAGCCGCCTGATAGTTTTCGGCTCTGCGCCAGACGCGAAAAAGGGGCTCGCGTAGCCCCTTTTTCACAACCTAACGAAAAGCTGGATGCGAATTGATCGCTTCCAGCGTGTCAAAAACGACAAAACGGAGAATCAAAGATGGCAATTACTGCAAGCATGGTCGCTGAACTGCGCGCCAAGACCGACGCCCCCATGATGGAGTGCAAGAAAGCACTGACCGAAGCTGAAGGTAACTTCGAAAAAGCCGAAGAAATCCTGCGCGTCAAGCTCGGCAGCAAGGCCGGCAAGGCCGCTTCCCGCGTCACCGCCGAAGGCGTTGTGGCTGCGCACCGCGAAGGCGATGTGGGCGCGCTGGTGGAAATCAATTGCGAAACCGACTTCGTGACCAAGAACGACAGCTTCCTGGCCTTCACCAAGGCAGTGGTCGAAGGGATTGTCAAGAACAACCCGGCCGACGTGGAAGCCGTGGGCGCCATGCCTTTATCGCTTGACGGCTTTGGCCCGACGGTCGAAGACGTGCGCAAGGGCCTGATCGGCAAGATCGGCGAAAACATGAGCGTGCGCCGCTTCAAGCGTTTCTCGGGCAGCAAGCTGGCCTCTTACCTGCACGGCACGCGCATCGGTGTGGTCGTGGAGTTTGAAGGCGACGAAGCCGCCGCCAAGGATGTCGCCATGCACGTGGCCGCGATGAAGCCCGTGTCCCTGTCCAGCGCTGAAGTGCCTGCCGAACTGGTCGCCAAGGAGCGCTCGGTGGCTGCAGCCAAAGCCGCTGAAGATGCCGCCAAGGCACAAGCCGAAGGCAAGGCCGTCCAGTCCGCTGAAATTGTTGCAAAGCGTATCGAAGGTGGCGTGCAGAAGTACCTGAAGGAAGTCAGCCTGTACAACCAGACTTTCGTCAAGAACGACAAGCAGACCGTCGAGCAGATGCTCAAGGAAAAAGCGACGACGATCAAGTCTTTCACGCTGTATGTCGTGGGTGAAGGCATTGAGAAAAAGGTGGACGATTTCGCTGCCGAAGTCGCCGCCCAGGTCGCCGCAGCCAAAGCTGCTTGAGCATTTCAGTCCAGCCGGAAGGCCGCTAAACTTCAGACAACCCAACAAAGAAAGCTCTCACATGCCAGCCTACAAGCGAATCTTGTTAAAACTGTCAGGTGAGGCCTTGATGGGGGATGATGCCTTTGGCATCAACCGTGCGACCATCGTGCGCATGGTGGAAGAGATTGCCGAAGTCACCCGTATGGGTGTCGAAGTGGCGGTCGTGATTGGCGGCGGCAATATCTTCCGCGGTGTGGCCGGCGGTTCCGTCGGCATGGACCGCGCCACTGCCGACTACATGGGCATGCTGGCTACTGTGATGAACGCCCTGGCCTTGGGCGACACCATGGACAAGGCCGGGTTGATCGCTCGCGTGATGTCGGCCATCGGCATTGAGCGCGTGGTTGAGCCTTATGTTCGCCCCAAAGCCCTGCAGTACCTCGAAGAGGGCAAGGTCGTCATCTTCGCGGCCGGCACCGGCAACCCGTTCTTCACCACCGACACGGCAGCCGCATTGCGCGGCGCGGAGATCGGCGCCGAGATCGTGCTGAAGGCCACCAAGGTCGACGGTGTGTACACTGCGGACCCCAAGAAAGACCCGAAAGCCACGCGCTACACCAACATCACCTTCGATGAAGCCATGGGTAAAAACCTGGAGGTCATGGACGCCACCGCTTTTGCGTTGTGTCGCGACCAGAAACTCCCCATCAAGGTGTTCAGTATTTTCAAGCATGGTGCGCTCAAGCGCGTCGTGCAGGGCGAGGACGAGGGAACCCTGGTTCACGTCTGAGCCTCCTGTCCCAGCTTGTTCTTTTTCGCTATAAAAATCCGGAGATTCGACCATGAGCATTGTTGAAGTCAAGCAGCAGGCAGAGCAAAAGATGCAGCAGTCTATTGACTCGTTCAAAAATGGCCTGACCAAGATCCGCACGGGCCGCGCCAACCCCGGTTTGCTCGATACCGTGCATGTTGACTATTACGGCTCCATGGTGCCGATCAGCCAGGTGGCCAATGTGTCGCTGCTCGACGCCCGCACCATCAGCGTCTCGCCCTGGGAAAAAGGCATGGGCGCCAAGATCGAAAAGGCCATCCGTGATTCAGACCTGGGACTCAATCCGGCCGCGCAGGGTGACCTGATCCGCGTGCCCATGCCGKCCATGACCGAAGAGCGCCGCCGCGAACTCACCAAGGTCGTGCGCGCCGAAGGGGAGCACGCCAAAGTGGCTATTCGCAACCTGCGCCGCGATGCCAATGATGGCGTCAAGAAACTCGTCAAGGACAAGCTCGCTTCTGAAGACGACGAACGCCGTTCGCAGGACGATATCCAGAAGTTCACGGATCGTTTCATTGCCGAAGTCGACAAACTGGTCGCCGGCAAGGAACAAGACATCATGGCGGTTTRACGCCTCGTCGTCTGGCCTGATTCACCATGGCCACCACCCATCCCATAGTCCCGCACCACGTTGCCATCGTTATGGATGGCAATGGCCGGTGGGCGACCAAACGGTTTTTACCCCGCATTGCGGGCCACAAGCAGGGCGTTGATTCGCTCAGCCGCTGCGTTCGCGCATGCCTGGACCGCGGCATCGGCGTCCTCACGGTTTTCGCTTTTTCTTCGGAGAACTGGAACCGGCCGGCAGAAGAGGTGTCCGGGCTGATGGAGTTGCTTGCCTATTCTCTTTCCAAGGAAGTCCCCAGCCTGAATGCCAACGGCGTGCAACTGCGTTTTGTCGGAGACCGCCTGCGGCTTTCCGAGAAAGTCCAGGCAGGGCTGGCGCAAGCTGAGCTCGACACCTCGACCAACCAGCGGCTGGTTTTTAATGTGTGCTTCAACTACGGTGGTCGCTGGGATATTGCCCAGGCTGCCAACAGATTGGCCAGCCGCGGTGAAGCCATTACCGAGCTGTCGCTGGACAGGGAGATGGCGCTGGCGCACGTGCCGGACCCGGATCTGCTGATTCGCACAGGCGGTGAGTTGCGGATCAGTAATTTTTTGCTGTGGCAGGCAGCTTATTCAGAGCTGCATTTCTCCGACAAGTTGTGGCCTGAATTTGACGAGGCGGCGCTGGACGAGGCGATAGCCGTCTTTCGGACTCGCGAACGACGCTTCGGCAAGACCTCCGCCCAGGTCAGTGGCCGCAGTACCAATGAAAATACAAAGGCTGCCTGATGCTTAAACAGCGCGTGATCACAGCGATTGTCCTTCTGGCTATTTTGCTGCCAGCCCTTTTCTACAAGACGCCAGAGCCCTTTTGTGCCGTCGCGCTGCTGCTGATTGCTGCGGGTGCCTGGGAGTGGGGCCGGCTGAACGCACTCGGGCAGGGGGTCTCACTGGGGCTCGCCGCCGTTTGTGTCGGGCTGTGCGCGCTGGCATGGTACGTTGGCCTGCTCGCAAAGCCCCTGCCGCTTCTTTGGGCTGCTGCAGGTGCCGCTTGGGTGCTTGCCGGTGGCTGGTTGTTGCGCAATGGTGTGGCGGGCTGGCCGCGTGTACCCAAAGTAATTCGCCTTCCGGGGGGGCTGGCTGCGTTGTTGGTTGCATGGCTGGCTGTGGCCCAGGCTCGTGTGGCGGGCATTGACTTTTTGCTGTCCGTTCTGCTGCYGGTCTGGGTGGCCGATATCTTTGCCTATTTTGCAGGCCGTGCCCTGGGAGGCCGGTTCAGCAAGGGCAAGCTGGCTCCTTCGATCAGTCCTGGTAAAAGCTGGGAGGGCGTGTGGGGCGGCATGGCCGGTGTGGTGGCGCTGTCGCTGGCCTGGGTCTGGCTGGGCCGTGCGGGCATTGGCGGTGGCTTCTGGGCTGACGCCACGCTTTACAGCCGGCTGGCTGATCATCACGGCATGGCCGTCATGCTGCTGGCGGTTATTTTCCTGGCCGCCATGAGTGTGGTTGGCGATCTGGTCGAGTCTCTTATCAAGCGCAGTGCCGGGGTTAAAGACTCCAGCGGCCTGTTGCCGGGCCACGGCGGCGTGCTCGACCGGGTCGACGCGCTATTGCCCACGCTGCCCCTGGCGATGATGCTGGTTACCCTTTAGGCTTTGCTCCCGTATGTCCTTTGAAAAGCAGCGTGTGACCGTTTTGGGCTCCACGGGGTCCATTGGTGTCAACACGCTTGATGTCATCGCCCGCCATCCTGAGCGCTTTGAGGTGTTTGCCCTCAGCGCGGCAACCCAAACGGACTTGATGCTGGCGCAGTGCGCCCAGTTCAAACCCCAATACGCGGTTATGGCCAGTGAGCGCCATGCCCGTTTGCTGGCCGAGAAGATCAAGACAAATCAGCTACCGGTGCAGGTTCTATGGGCGCAAGATGCTCTCGAAATGATAGCGTCGCACGAGTTGGTGGATACCGTGATGGCCGCTATTGTGGGCGCTGCCGGGTTGGGTCCGTGCATGGCGGCCGCAAAGGCGGGCAAGCGCTTGCTGCTCGCCAACAAGGAGGCCCTCGTCGTCGGCGGCGAAGTGTTTATGCGGGCGGTTCGTGAAGGGGGGGCCCGGTTGCTGCCTATTGACAGTGAGCATTCGGCCATTTTCCAGTCGTTGCCCGAAGACCCGGCGGTGTGGCCCCGGCGCATCGAAAAAATCATGCTGACCTCGTCGGGCGGTCCTTTTCGCGCCCGTGATCCAGCAACTTTGCGCGACGTAACGCCCGAGCAGGCCTGCGCGCACCCTAATTTTTCCATGGGCCGCAAGATTTCGGTGGATTCGGCCACGATGATGAACAAGGCTTTGGAGGTGATCGAGGCCAAGTACCTGTTTGGTGTCGTGCCGGAGCAGATCGAGGTGGTGATCCATCCGCAGCAAATCATCCATTCGATGGTGCAGTTCCATGACGCATCGGTGATGGCCCAGCTGGGTACGCCCGATATGCGGGTGCCGATTGCCTATGGCCTGTCCTGGCCGGAGCGGATCGAAAGCGGCACGGCGCGCCTGGACTTCGCCCGCATGGCCGCCATGACATTCGAGGTCCCGGACTTTCAGCGCTTTCCCTGCCTGCCTTTGGCCTGGGAGAGTTTGCGTGCGCCGCCGGGCACTTGCGTGGTGCTGAACGCAGCCAATGAGGTTGCTGTGGCGGCGTTTTTGGACCGGCGCATCCGCTTCGACCATATTCACCATGTAAATCATGCAACTTTGGAGGCCGCGGCAGTCTCTCAGGTGGACGACATAGAAGGCTTGCTGGCGCTGGATGAGCAGGCCCGCCGCGTTGCCACTCAAATCACCCAAGGTCTGGAGTCCTGAGATGCTGACACTGGTTTCTTTCGTTGTGACTCTCGGTATCCTGATTGCCGTGCACGAATACGGCCATTACCGCGTCGCAGTGGCGTGTGGCATCAAGGTCCTGAAATTTTCCATCGGATTCGGCAAACCTATTTACACCTGGAAGCTCAAAAACAAGTCGACAGAGTTTTCCATCGGCATGCTGCCCCTGGGCGGCTACGTCAAGATGCTGGATGAGCGCGAGGCCCCGGTGGATCTATCCGAGCGTCATCTGGCTTTTAATACCCAGCCGCTGAAATCGCGGGTTGCCGTRGTGGCCGCCGGCCCGGCCGCCAATTTGCTGCTGGCCATAGTGCTGTATGCCGTGGTCAACTGGACTGGCTTGCAGGAGCCCAAAGCCATTTTGGCCAGCCCGGTAGCAGGATCGCTTGCCGAAAAGGCTGGCCTGGGTGGCGGGGAAATGGTTCAGCAGGCGGCTTTTGAAGGCGGCGACCTGGAGGTCGTTCATTCTTTTGAAGACTTGCGCTGGAGGCTCACTCAAGGTGCACTGGATGGTCGCGACCTCACCTTGGTGCTTGGCAGCGATGGCGCAGCGTCAGGGCAGACTGTGCGGTTGCTGCTCAGTACGCTGGGTGCACCCGAAGCAGATGCCGATCTGTTCAGGAAAATTGGCATTCTCGGCCCCTGGACCCGTCCGGTGATTGGCACTGTCATGCCCGGGGGCGCCGCAGAAAAATCCGGCCTGCGTGCCGATGATCTCGTGCTTCGCATTGGCGAGACAGCGATTGTGGATGGGCAACAGCTGCGCGAGGTGATACGTACCTCTGCCCGCTCGACCGGAACGGGTGCTGCCGTTGTCCCGCAGACATGGCAAATCAGCCGTGCTGGCGCATCCCTGGCGCTGCAAGTGACGCCTGAACTCAAGGCAGTGAACGGGGTGATGGTGCCCCGGATTGAGGCCTATGTGGG
>NZ_JBFUAZ010000039.1:0-14434 GCF_056406035.1 Polaromonas sp. P1_E1_2
CATCAAGAAGCAGCTCGATACGCTGGACTACGCGACCGCTTTCCAGGCCAGCAACGATCAGGCCTTCAAGGCCGCCGAGATCATTGCTGGCATGGCGCCAGGTGACCTCAACAAGGTGCTGTTCTGTAATTCGGGTTCGGAGGCCGCGGACACGTCGTTGAAGGTCGCGCTGGCTTACCACCGTGCGCGGGGCGAAGGCCACCGCAATGTATTCATCGGCCGTGAAAAGGGTTACCACGGCGTTGGTTTCGGCGGCATGAGCGTGGGCGGCATTCCGGCCAACCGCAAGGTGTATGGCGCCGCGCTGTTGCCTCGCGTGGACCACATGCGCTTCATCCATGACCCGGTCAATCATGCCTACATCAACGGTGCTGAGCCCGTGTGGCAGGAAGACCTGCTGCTGGAACTGGAAAATCGCATCCTGCCGCTGCACGACCCGAGCAACGTGGCTGCCGTCATCGTCGAGCCGGTATCAGGAAGCGCCGGATGGTACCTCCCGCCCAAGGGCTACCTGAAACGGCTGCGCGAAATTTGCGACAAGCACGGCATCCTGCTGATTTTTGATGAAGTCATCACGGGCTTCGGCCGCCTGGGCACCGGTTTCGGGGCAGACTATTACGGTGTGGTGCCCGACATGCTCAACTTCGCCAAATGCGTGACCAACGGTGTCATCCCGCTGGGTGGTGTGATCTGCTCCGACCGCATCTATGACGGCATGATGAATGCCAATGCCGGTGCGCCCGAGCATGCCGTGGAGTTCTTTCACGGCTATACCTACTCCGGCCACCCGGTCGCTTGCGCGGCCGCAATTGCGACGCTGGAGCTGTTCAAGGAAGAACAGCTGTATGAACGTGCCGGCCAGATGGGCAAGGTATTGGGCGACGCGATGCACAGCGGCCTGAAGGGCCTGCCCAATGTGATCGGTATTCGMAGCCTGGGACTGGCCGGCGCGGTCGAGCTGGCGCCGGTGACGGGTGTGCCGGGCAAGCGCGCGTATGACATCTTCATGGACTGCTTCCACAACGGTGTGCTGGTGAGGCCGGCGGCTGACAACATCGTGGTCTGTCCACCCTACATCGTCGAAAAAGAACATATCGACCGCATCGTCAATGTGGTTGCCGACGCCATCCGCAAAAACACCTGATTTCCGCCAGCCGAGCCCCAAAAGGCTCTTCAGGGTTTGGGTGCCAGCTGCTTCTGCAGGCCCGCGCAATAGTCGGTCTCCCGGAGCGGGGCCGTTGCCCACACGGCGTCGAAAGCGTCTGCCTTCTCGGCATTCGCGGGGTTCCCGGCAAGCAGGCGCACTACTTTGGCTTTTATGTCCGTCGGCAGGTGCAACGGTACGCCCAATTGCCGGTTCGCATGGCCGCTTCCGGCCAGCAGCAGCACTGTCTTGCCGGGCAGCACGGCCTGCCCCAGGGTGTTGGCCATGGTGATGTCCTTGGCAATCTGGATACGTGTCATGGGCGTGATCTGGCCCTCAGGCAACAGGTTGCAGTGGCCGAGACGGATTAACTGCTGCTGGGCTTTGAGGGCGGGGCCTGGCAAGCGGGCGTCAAGCCGATTGTCGGCCATGCTTTCCGGCATTTGCGCCCGGGGCAGATTGGCGCCCATCACGGGGACACCGGCGCGCACCGCGGTCATCACGGTAGGGCCGTAGGCTGTCCATGGCCAGCCCTTATCGTTCCAGTTGAGCGCATTGCGCACCTGCTGCTCGGTGGCGCTGGGTCTGAGCGCGGAAGTACTTGCACCCGTGTCGGCCATCTCAAGGGCTACGGCAGCCAGCGCCCCTTTGGCCGCCAGGGCGGCGACCACCTGCTGCTCGATTGTCTGGTGCTCAGCGGCGTCGTGCTGCTCCCCGAGGATCAGGACGTCGGCAGGGAGCAGCGCCTCCAGCCGGGTGGATGTCTGTGCGGTTTCGCTGCCCTGCACCTGCAGGATGGGCGCTTCGGGCCGTCCCGCGCAGCCTCCCGCCAAAGCCGCCGTGGCGGCGCAGACAAGGCATGCCAAAGCATGAGGGGTGAGGAGGTGGCGCATCGATGGATACTACCGCTTCCAGCGGCTTCTGTTCCGCGCCGTTACGCTCTGCCATGCCTTCCTTGCCCCACCGTGCCGCCCAGTCCCCGCCCGTACGTGTCGTCCTGACCTTGTTGCTGGCCTGGGGTGCCGCTTTCTTGTGTATTGCGCTGCGCACGCCTTTGCCCTGGATGATCGGCCCCTTGCTGGCGACGGCGGTGGTGTCAATGCTGGGCGGACCTACGGCCAGCTGGACGCCACTGCGCAACTTCGGGCAATGGATCATCGGCTGCGCACTTGCACCTCACGCCGCTGGTGGTGCAGGCAGAAAGCCCGCCAGGCGATTGATTGGGCAGAAAGACACACCCAGCGGGGGGGCGCTCCTTCAAGGGGCCGCGGGGCTGGCTCCGCCAGACCGCAGGCACAGCGGCCCCCTCGGGGGCAAGGAGCTACCCGAAGTGAGAGACCGTGGAGGCTCTACTTCTAATGAAGCGATATCGGCGTGTTGGCAAGACCGCTGTAGCCTTCCAGCGTGTCTTCGATTTCTTCTTGCGTGGGAGTGTTTTGCGCCCAGGCGCTCAGGCGCTGCTGGAACATTTCAGCCCAGGATCCATCCAGATAGACCTCCTTGCCCGAACGCTTGTCGACGATTTCGAAGCCATGCCGGGCCAATTCGGGAACGGCCGGGACAGGCGCGGATTCTTCCGGCGCATTGGCGTGAATCTGCATGACAGCAAAAGATTCCGAGTCGTAAAGCATTTGCATGGTGTAGGTCCTTTAGCTTCAGATAGCAACGATGAGGCCAAGTTCAAGGGCCCGGGGGGTTAAGTGCGAAAGCATGCGGTAAAGGCGCGTAGTGCGTGTAAAACCGCACATAAAACGGGCACCTCCGTGCGGCATAACAACGCCGGTTTGTTGAACTCAGCTCTTGGTGATCGCGCTGAGCTGCTGGTCAATGAAATCCCCGTTCTGCTGGGTGATCCTGCTGCGAACGGGAAGATACCCCAGTGACGGGGCATACCAGAGTTCCACTTTCTGATCGAACTCACGCCGGGGCTGACGGGTGAGTTTGAGCGTATTCAGCTCGCCATAGGGAAGTACCATTTTCTCTTCGCCTTCCACCCGGAACGTCCAGGTGTCTGCATCCCGCGGTCCCACGGTGTAAATTGAAATGGTGGAGCCCGCCGGAAAGCCGGCCGGGTTGCCCGCCAGTATGGCAGCCAGCTGGATGAAGACGCTGACCCGGTCCTGTGCACCCTTGATCCAGGGGACCGTCGGCGTATTGGCGCTGAAGGTGATCTGCCCCTTGTCTGCTTCAAAATGCGCGGCCACTTCGCTTCTTGATTTGTCGGAAAAGCGGGTTGGCGCCAAGCCTTCCGGACCCACCTGCCCGGTGCTTGCCATGCTGCGTGAACCTAAAAACAATGCGCTGACGCGCATGGAGGCGCTGTAGTTGTCGCCTGAATAGCGCCATCCCAGTTCGGCGTCCGCGTGGTAGTTCAAGCCCTTTGCGCTGCCGGTCATTTTGTATTCCAGTCGCGCGCTTTCCGGCAAGGCCACCGCCGTCACCGCCGACTGGTCTGGGTCGACTGTCGCGGGGGCGCTGGCAGCAGCGATTGTGGGCGTTGCCTGTGCGGGCATGCTTTGCGGATTTTCTACCTGGGGCGTGCTGGATGTCACCACCTCGGGAGGCGAGATAGCTATCAAATCAGTAGCTGGTTGCGCTGGACTCTCTTGGGTTACGGCGGGTTTCTTCTTGAATATCCTGGGCTTTGGGGGCGGTGCGGAAGGCGCGGGGGCAAGCGATGTCGGTGCAGGAGGCGGTGCGATGCTGCGCGTTGCGAAAGCCTCGCTGCGTGGGGAGGCGGCAGTTTGCTCGGGGCCGAATCGTACCGGCGCTGATTTCAGCACCAGCGTGTGGACAGCCAGCACCCCTGCAGCCAGCGCAGCAAGCACACGCCAGCGAGGCGCCGAAGGATAGCGGTCGGTGGACGCGGTCACGCCTGTGTGAATCCAAGATCACCGGAAAGTTGCCGGGCGGCGGCGGCCAGCGGCCGTGCCACCGCGCCGTCCCAGTCCGGATCAAACGTTGCAAGCGAACCCAGCGCCACAATGCCGAGCGCGAGATGGCCGTCGGCATCGAACACCGGCGCACAGAAGCCGGCTACGCCGGGCAGCAGGGTATTGACTGCGCGCGCCATGCCGCGGCGGCGGATATCTTCCAGCAAGGCATTCAGCTCGGCCATGGTGGCGGGAACATCTTTTCGCGCCAGCTTCTGGTTGCGTGTCAGTTCAGCCCTGACCAGCAGCGCCAGCCTCCCTTGTGGTTTGGCTTTGGCCTTGGGCAGGTTCGAAGACAAAAATGCGGCAAAGCACAAGCCCGTGGCGGACGACAGCAGCGGCATGACGTCGCCCAGCCGCAGGTTGACCGTCACAGACTGCGGCGATTCCTCCCAGTGGACGAGGGTTGGTCCCTGGTTGCCCCAGACCGCCAGTGCCAGGGTCTGGCCGGTTTGCATCATCAGGCGCGGCATGAGCTGACGGGCCAGCTTCACGCTGTCCAATCTCGAAAGGGAAGCGAGTCCTAACTTGAGCGCAGCCGGGCCGAGGTCGTATCGGGCGGTTGCCTCGTCCTGGACGACCAGTGCCAGCCGCTGAAAACTGACGAGATAACGGTGTGCCTTGGCCGCACTCATGCCCGCTGCGGCTGCCAGGTCGCGAAGCATCAGCGGGCCGGGTGAGGTGGAGAGCGACTCCAGCAAGCTGAAGCCGACCTCGACCGACTGAATGCCCGCGCGTTGCGGCGGCAGGCTGCTGCGTGCTGTTGCGGGGGCGCCTGGGCTGACTTTCATGGGCTTGACTAGAATTTCAGGTTCGCCGTGAGACTGTGGATGCATGGATCGTAACGCGGGGCCGGATGCCACCGCCGGCCACGGCACAATCAGGCCTTCTGCGAAAGCCGACAGCCACCAATCAGGATATTGATGAAACTTGCCACCTACAAAGACTCTTCACGCGACGGCCAGCTGGTCGTGGTGTCGCGCGATCTTTCAACAGCCCATTATGCGACGGGCATCGCGGGCAAATTGCAGCAGGTGCTGGACGACTGGAACTTCATGTCGCCGCAGTTGCAGGACTTGTACGAAACATTGAACCAGGGAAAGGCGAGGCACGCTTTTCCGTTTGAGCCATCGCGCTGCATGGCACCGCTGCCGCGCGCCTACCAGTGGGCTGACGGCTCGGCCTATATCAACCACGTGGAACTGGTGCGAAAGGCGCGCAATGCCGAAGTGCCGGAAAGTTTTTACACCAACCCGCTGATGTACCAGGGCGGTAGCGACGATTTCATTGGGCCCTGCGACGATGTGGTGGTGGCGAGCGAGGAGTTCGGCATTGACTTCGAGGCCGAGATCGCCGTGATCACCGGCGATGTGCCCATGCGCGCCACCCCCGAACAGGCGCTGGAAGGCGTGCGCCTGCTGATGCTGGCCAACGACGTGTCCTTGCGCAACCTGATCCCCGATGAACTGGCCAAGGGTTTCGGTTTCTTCCAGAGCAAACCGGCAACCGCTTTCAGCCCGGTGGCAGTGACGCTGGACGAAGTGGGCGACGCCTGGGAAAAGGGCCGCCTGCACATGACCCTGCAAAGCACCTGGAACGGCCGCAAGGTCGGTATGTGCGAAGCCGGCCCCGAGATGACATTCAGTTTCGGCCAGCTGATCGCCCATATCTGCAAGACCCGCAATGTCCGTGCCGGCAGCATCATCGGTTCAGGCACCGTCAGCAACAAGGACTGGAGCCACGGCTACAGCTGCATCGCTGAAAAGCGCGCCATCGAAACCATCGAGGATGGCAGGCCCAAAACCGAGTTCATGAAGTTCGGCGACACCATCCGCATTGAAGCCAAGGGCAAGGATGGGCTCTCAGTATTTGGCGCCATCGACCAAAAAATTGTCGAGAACGTCTGAGCTACCCCGAATAAAACCAGCAGGGGCCGCGGAACCGGCTTTGCCGGGCCGCTGGCGCCGCCCCCTCGAGGGGGGAGCAGGCTACACGCAGTGAGCCTGGACGGGGGTGTTATCTTGAATAAGCCTTGCGCGAGCCGTCTTCGAACACGGCGTCGTCACGTGATGGCTTGCCCTCGTCGTCCCAGGTTCTCTCGCGCGTGATGCGGCCGCGCTCGTCGTAGCTCGATTCGGCCACCAGCCTGCCGGCTTCGTTAAAGCGCTGGTGCGTACCCTGGGGCAGTTGCCGGTAGCGGTTGGAGGCTGTGTAGCGGCCGGCGGCGGCGATTTTCCCGCTGTCGAAGAAGTCGGTAGTCTGCAGCCAGGCGGTGTCGCCTTCGCCGCCGTACTCGGTTTTGCTGCGCGGCTGGCCGTTCAGGTAGTAAGTCTGGTCGCTGACCGGCTTGCCGGCCGACCAGCGCCTGTCGCGCGTCAGGGCGCCGCTGTCGGCGAACTCCTGCTCGCGTTCCTTGAACGAGGTTTTTGACGGGTTGGTCTCCAGCAGCCACTGGACTTCGCGCCGCCTGACGCCGGCGTTGTTGAAATAGCGTTCAGTGCGAATGTTGCCCGATACCTCGTCCAGGTAATCCGGCTTGCCACTCTCGCCCAGCGTTTCATGGCGAATGCGTTTTCCGGCCAGGTAACTGCTGGTGCCATTCAGCACKCCCTTGCTGCTGAAGAGTTCGATCTTTGAGGTGCCGCCCGAAAAACCGCACCAACGGGCGTCCTCGGCCGGCGCTGCCAGCAAAGGCTTGTCGCCGCAGCGCAAGGCCTGGAGCTGGCCGCGGTCATTGAATTCGGCATAGGCCTGCTCGACGCTGCCGCCTGCGCGCGGCCCGTAAAACACGATGCGCCGCAACTGCCCATTGGTGTGAAAGCTGCGCGCCAGGCCGGCCTCGGTGCCGTTGTCGTAGATGGAGTCGCGCAGCACCTGGCCGTCCGGTGCGAATTCACGCGCGCGGCCATGGCGGTTGCCGCGCTCGTTTTCGCCGTATTCCCGCTGTAGCTTGCCGTTCTGGTAGTAGCGCATCAAACCCATGAACTTGCCGCCCTGCAGCTCCTGTTCGCGCATCAGCCGGCCTGTGTCCCGGTCCTTGCAGCGCATGATGCCGGTTTTGCCGGCCGTGGTGTTGCCATTGTTGGGGTTGACGCTTTCACCGTTGATTTCGCAGTCTTGCACCGCATGTGCCCACGGCGAGGCCAATGCGCAGGCACAAAGGAGGACGAGGCGTTGCACGGATTTTTTCATGCAGCAGCCCCGGTTTGGCTGATGAACAGCCGTATGCCGCGCAGGAGCATCTCGACCGAAATCGCCACGAGGATGAGGCCCATCAGGCGCTCGAAGGCCATCATCACGCGGTCGCCTGCCACCCGCTGGATTCGCTCGGACAGCACCAGCACCACGGCGCACACCGCCATGGTCACGCACAGCGCCGCGATCCATTCAAGCCGCCGCGCCGGCGCCTGGGACACCAGCAACATGACCGTGGCCAGCGCCGAGGGGCCGGCCAGCGCGGGAATCGCCAGCGGCACAATCAGCGGCTCGCCCTGCAGCGGCGCGGCCTCGGGCTGGTCCGACGGGAAAATCATGCGCAGCGCGATCAGGAACATGACCACCGCGCCGGCAATCTGCAGCGACAAATCGCTGAGGTTCATCAGGCGCAGGAAGCCGTCGCCGACAAACATGAAGGCCAGCAGCAGCAAAAACGCGATCAGCACCTCACGCAGGATGACGCGCATGCGCCGCTCCGGCGCCACACCCTTCAGGGCGTTGACAAAAATCGGAATATTGCCGAACGGATCGGTGATCAGCAGCAGCAACACCGTGGCGGAAGCAAAGGTATAGGCCATATGTATGTCAGATATGTCGGGCCGTGTTAGCCGAATAAAGGGCTTCAAGTGATTGGAAACCCTTGATCTCGATGGGGTTGCCGAAGGGGTCGCAGAAAAACATGGTCCATTGCTCGCCGGCTTCTCCTGCAAAGCGCACTTGCGGCTCCAGCACAAACTCCATGCGGGCCGCTTGCAGGCGCTGCGCCAGGGCCTGCCAGTCGGCCAGGGCAAGCACCAGGCCGAAATGCGGCATGGGAACAAGCTTGTCGCCAACATGGCCGGTGCGCTCTGTCTTGAACGGTTCGCCCAGGTGGAGCGACAGCTGGTGGCCGAAAAAGTCGTAGTCGACCCAGGTAGGGGCCGAGCGGCCTTCCGCGCATCCCAGGACCCCGCCATAAAACTGGCGGGCCACGTTGAGGTCTCTGACATTGAAGGCAAAGTGAAAGAGGCTTTTCATGGTGCAAGCTTATCAGGGCATTGCCCGAAAGAGACGCTTTTGCAGCCCGGCCGGCAACAGGCATGGCGCCATGCCTGCCGATGAATGCTATGAAATAGATAGCGATTTGCGCTTGTCGGTAAAGGTCTGTGGGTGTTTCTTGCTTGAATCCGTATCAATACCGGTTCGACCCTGGTGTTTGCCTGCTGAAAACACAAAAAGCGGTTGACGCGCTGCTGCGGCGTTGCACAATGAAGGCGTGCGCTGGATCATCCAGCCGCCCGATGCAAATCGTGCACAACCTGCCAGGAGACATTCATGAGCGACGCGGACAACCCTTCTTTCCCCGGTTTCGGCAAGCTGGTGCCCGGCTTTGACTTTTTGCAGAACCTGGCCAAACAGGCGGCAGGCAGCGCCACACAAAGCATTCCGCAGTTGCCCAACCTGGGCAACTGGGTAGCGCCCACGCTGAATGTTGAAGAACTCGACAAGCGCATCGATGAACTCAAGGCTGTCCAGTTCTGGCTTGACCAGAACGCCACGGCGCTCAAGGCGACCATCCAGGCGCTGGAGGTGCAGAAGATGACGCTGGCTACCCTCAAAGGCATGAACTTCAACATGGGCGATGTGGCCAATGCC
Organism: Polaromonas sp. P1_E1_2; assembly: GCF_056406035.1. Taxonomy (NCBI): domain Bacteria; kingdom Pseudomonadati; phylum Pseudomonadota; class Betaproteobacteria; order Burkholderiales; family Comamonadaceae; genus Polaromonas; species Polaromonas sp. P1_E1_2. Next base: position 8,929 of record NZ_JBFUAZ010000039.1, read on the forward strand.
TTCAAGCTCAAGGTGGCCGACAGCGTGGCCGGTGGCGTGCAGCGTGTGGCCGACAAGGCCCGCACGTTTTCGGGGCTGGAGGTCCCGCCAACGAGCTTTGGCGCGGACAAGCCGGCCGCCACATCCAAGGCCAAGGCACCCGGCGCGGCCAAGGCCGGCGCGCAGCCGGCCGGCGTGGTGGACCCGATGCAGTGGTGGGGCGCGCTGACCCAGCAGTTCCAGACGATTGCGGCAGATGCCATGAAGGATGCCGCCAAAAAAACGGCCATGGACACCACCAAAAGCCTGGCGACCGGCCTTGCCAAGGACGCGATGAAGACCGCCACCGGCATGGCAACGGGCATGGCCCGCAACATGGCGGAGTCCGCTGGTAAAACCGTGGCGGGCGGTGCACGCGCGGCCATGAACACGGCCCTGCGCAGCAGCCAAGCTTGGCCTACACCCGCGGCCGGCAAAACTGCCGCAAAAACGAAACCCAAGGCCAAGGTGCCGGCGCGCAAGGCCGCAACTAAAGCCGCACGCAAAACCACGCGTTGATACAGGCTGACTTTTCACTGAATTTCACCAGGACGCCATGAAGCTTTTTCCCTACGGCCACGCCACACATCCGCAATGGCAGATGGCAGCAGGCCTTGTGCTGGCGCAGCTGCGCGCCTACCTCGCATTGCCCGGCTACGCCAAATCGCCCACGCTGGCGCTGCTCTACATCACCGATCACTATGCGGCACACGCGCAGGATATTCTTGACCATCTGAGCGCCGAATTGCCCGACATCACCGACTGGAGCGGCACGGTGGGTGTGGGTATCGCCTCCAACAACGTCGAGTACTTTGACGAGCCGGCGCTCACGGTCATGCTCTGCGAGCTTCCGCATGACCAGTACCGTGTGTTCTCCGGGGTGTCGCCCTTGCCCCCGGCCAGCCAGGGAAGGTTCAAGGCGCATACGGCGCTGGTGCATGCGGACGCCGGAACGCCCGACGTTGCCGAACTGATCGACGAAATGGCACAGCGCACCGGCAGCGGCTATGTGTTTGGCGGCCTGGCCTCCAGCCGCTCCAGTACGGTGCAGTTTTCCCTCAGCGGGCATGGCAATGTCAAGGGGCAGGGCGCGGCCGGCGGTGTCTTCACCGGGGGCCTCAGCGGTGTGGCTTTTGGCCAGGGCGCGGCACTGATGTCACGCATTACCCAAGGGTGCCGGCCGGTGTCTGCGCATCATGAGATCACGGCCTGCGAGTCCAATGTGGTGACCGAGCTCGATGGACAGCCGGCACTGGAGGTGATGCTGGCAGACCTGGACGTGTCGCTTGATGAGCCGCGGGAGGCCTTGGCCAAAGTGCGGACCACGCTTGTCGGCTTGAGCCGCCCGGCAGACATTCCCCATGACGGCGCCGGCCGRCACGGCCAGTTTGGCGCAGAGGTGCTGGTGCGCCACCTGATCGGGCTGGATCCGGCGCGCAAGGGGATTGCCATCGCGGAGGTGCCCGTCGTGGGCATGAAGCTGGCTTTCTGCGAACGCAACATGGAAGCCGCGCGCGCCGACCTGGTGCGTGTGTGCGCCGAGATTCGTGAAGAGCTGGAACCGGAAGAAGTCACGCTGGAAGTTGCCAGCGCCTTGAGCGCGTCAGAGGCCGAAGCCACGCCGCATGCGGCCCGGCGCATTGCGGGCGCGGTGTACGTCAGTTGCTCCGGCCGTGGCGGCCCGCACTTCGGCGCGCCCAGTGCCGAACTGCAGATCGTGCGGCGGGCCCTGGGCGATGTGCCGCTGGTTGGTTTTTTCGCCGGCGGTGAGATCGCCCGTCACCATCTGTACGGCTACACCGGCGTGCTGACGGTGTTTACGTCACCTGCCTAGGTTTACCCCTATCGGACGCTCACTGCGTGTAGCGCCTTTTCCCCTTCCAGGGGACGGGCGCCTCGCGGCCGGCAAAGCCGGACCGCGGCCCCCGCTTGAAGAGGCCGTGGGGAGCTATAAAACCTGAGCTTCCAGCAATTCGACAGGGTCGCCATAGCGCGCTGCCAGCGCCACCACTGACGGGTCGCGCAGTGCGCACAAAAAACCGTCCTTGATCAGGGTGCAGCCCCCTGCAGTCACGGTGCTGTCCAGCGTGATGAGGTCCATGTGCACGGGCGGCTCTTCCCAGTCAGGCATGACACGGCGTATGTAGTGGCTGGGTTGCGCCAGGTCGATGCCGAAGTGCAGCGCTCCGGGAGAGTTTGAGCCGGCCGGGTACACGGTGTGGCGCGGCGCCTTGGGGTTGAAGCCGCAGCCGCCGCCTTCGATCATGCGGCCACCGACCAGCATCTCGCGCAGGATCACCGCTTCTTCTGAAATTCCCTCAACCGATGAAATTGTGTCGCCTTCAAAATGGACGGCGATTTTTTCCTCGAACGGTTTGGCAAAACCGACCGCCCATTGCGGGTAAAGCACGCCCGCCATGGGCACCACGGCCTTGAAATCATTCTTGACCGAGTTGTGGTCCCACAGATTGGGGCCGTGTGTCGGCAGGTAGTGCACATAACAGCCGTCTTCCTCGGCCGTCATCTGGCCGCGCCAGCGGTTGGTGGCCAACTGGTTGGCGCGCATCGCCTGCGTGAAGCTGATGCGGAAGTCGCTGCCCCGCGGATCGGTGAAGCGCAGGTCGAAATCGCCTTCGGTCGGGTAACGGCTGGCCGTTTGGCGGATGATCTCACCGATGAGATCGACCGGAAAGCGCGCTTGCGGCGTGTGCAGCAGATCCAGGTTGCGAAAGTAGGTGATCTTGACCCAACGCTGGCCGGTGCGGCGCAGGTTGATGCACAAAGGGTCGAGGATGGAGCAGAACCAGGTAGACACCACAAAAGTGGCCTTCTTCAGCATGGCATGCACTTCTTCAGGCACGGCGGTCACCTGCGTGCTCGGCTCCATGTAAATGCGCACCTCGGCGCCGCGTGACTTGGCAATGCCGATCACGGCGTCGATCACGCGCGGGTCCAGCAGAGGGTCGACCAGCATCAGCACCCGGTCACCGGGACGTATCGCCATCACGCGCGAGAAGTTGTCCAGCGCCTGGAAGAAGTATTTGGTGTCGGTCAGATTGGCCGCAACCGGGATGGGCAGGCCAACGTAGGTGGAGATGGGTTTCATCGTGATTTCGTCGGAATTGCATGCACAAAATAGCCGAGCAAGCCGTAATCAGCTGAATAATACCAGTAAACATCAAATTTACTTAGTTGGCTAATGTAATTGCATGCAATATGTCGAGTATGCCAACAAGGGAGTACCAGCAGGCCCCGCGGAACCGGCTTTGCCGGGCCGCAGGGGTCGCCCCCTTGAGGGGGGAGCAGACTACACGAAGTGAGTCTGAACGGGGGTGTTACCTACGAAGTGCAGCGAAGGCCTCGAACTCCCAGCTCCGCATGGCCAGCAGCAAGGTGAATCCTTCGCGGTCCTTGTCGCCCAGCTTCTGGTCGGTCTGGTGCTGTTGGGCAAAGTCTTGCGCCACCCGCTGCATGCGCTCCAGGAACGAAGGCGCCAGGCCGCGGCTGATGGAGCCGTGCACCAGCAGCAGGCCTTCGCCATTGCCGTCAAATCCACCGGAAAAATAGTCAAGCAGGGCGTTTTCGCGGAAGTAGTCCATGACCGGCCCGTGCGGTCGCCAGCGGAAGGTCTTGGCGAGCTTGAGCCGGTAGCGGTTCAGCGGCTTGAGCTCGATGATGCCGATGCGGTCCAGTTGCGCGAGGTATTTGATGCACTCGGCTTCGGTCAGCCGGTAACTGGTGGTGATTTGCTCCAGCGTCCATTGCGACAGCACGCAGATGGCGGCCAGCAACAGCTTCTTGTCGGCCACCACGGCTTTTTCCTGTGCTTCGGTCAGCTCCGCCAGCAGGGGCTGGGTGTCGGCGATGCGCCTGGCCAGGTCGGCAAAGTCCAGCTTGAGCGCGCGGCAGATCGCGTCGATACGCGAGAGGGGCATATCGCCCCTGGCCAGCATGCGCTTGACGCTTGACTCGGCCATGCCGAGTTTGACGGCCAGGTCGGCGTACGTCATGCGCGCCGCCTTGAGTTCCTTTTTGAGGACGATGACAAGATCTGCGGTAGTGCTCATGAGTATCGATTATCGGTACTTTCGGGATGAATAGTAAGAACTGGTTCTAATTCCGGTGCTTCTTCCGGCGCTTGGCCTGCACAGTGCAGCTTCATTCACACAGGAGCTGCCCCATGCCAATCAGCCTGAAAACCGCCCACCGCCGTGTTGTGCCGCCGCCTTCCTGGTTTGCGCAGATGAAGGTATCGGGCTGGAAAGCCCCGGCCTGCCGCCGCGAATGCGCGCTCGCCGGCGTGTTGCTTGCGATGCTGGCGGCGGCATTGCTGGGGCCGTCGGTGGCGCAGCCTTTGCACTATCACGACTTCGCCGACCAACGAGCCTGGGGATGGTTGCCGCATGCGATGGACGTCCTCAGCAACCTGCCGTTCATGCTGTGGGGCCTGGCGGGTGCCTGGGCCCTTGTGCGTGCAGTGAAGGCGCGGGCGCTCAGCGCCGCAGCCGCAGGTTTCGCAGGGCTGTTCTTTGCCGGCTTGGCCCTCACCTCCATGGTTTCTGCAGCCTACCATCTGCAGCCGGGAGATGCCGGGCTGGTCTGGGATCGGGGCGGCATGGTGTTTGCCTTCGCCGGCTTGCTCGGGCTTGGCACCATGCAGGCCGTCAGCACCCGTGCCGGTGTAGCGGTTGCTGCAGCAGTCCTCGTTCTCGGACCGTTGTCCGTGCATCTGTGGTCGCACACGGGCAATGTGCTGCCCTGGGCCGTTTTGCAACTCGGTGGCATGTTGCTGATTGTCGGCGTCGCCTGTTTGCGGCCCACGCTGGCAGGGCGGGTGTTGCCCATCCGCTGGATGCTGGTGGTGGCCATTTATGCGCTGGCCAAGCTGCTCGAGCTGGGTGACCACGCGGTGTTCGAATGGACGGGTCAGCTGGTTTCGGGCCACACCCTGAAGCACGTGGTGGCCAGTTGTGCTGCCTGGCCCGTCGTTGCGGCGCTTCTGGACGCCCGAAAATTCAAGGCAGAATCCACAGCAGCATTCAAAAACAGAGCAGGCAGGCCATCCCGCCACAGTCTGCCGCACAACAACTGAAAAGAGGAGTCAAGCATGCCTGTTGATATGGCCGCCGCGGTGTCGCCACCCCCCGTTCACGAGCATCCGAACCAGTTCGCGCTCCTCAAGCAGCGCCGCTTCGCCCCTTTCTTCTGGACGCAGTTTTCAGGGGCGGCCAACGACAACCTTTTCAAGTTTGCCTTCACCGTGATGGTGACCTACCAGCTCAGCGTGAGCTGGCTGCCTCCCGCGCTGGCGGGGCTGGCCATTGGAGCTCTGTTCATCCTGCCGTTTCTGCTGTTCTCGGCCACCAGCGGGCAGCTCACCGACAAGTTCGAGAAGACGCGCGTGATCCGCTTTGTCAAGAACCTGGAAGTGGTGATCATGCTGATCGCTGCGGTCGGCTTCATGAGCAGCAATGCCAATGTCCAGGTG
>NZ_JBFUAZ010000040.1:0-14300 GCF_056406035.1 Polaromonas sp. P1_E1_2
GGGCGTTCCCTGCGCCGGCGGCCGGCGCGCATTCCTGAAGCCGACGACCGATCGGCCCCATCCTTCCTTTTTCCAGAAAGAGACAACCATGAACTTCCAGCTTCGTTTTCTCGCCAGGCGTGCCACGCGCGCCGGCCTCCTGGGTGCCGCCGTCGCCACGCTGGCCACCAGCGCCTTCGCCGACATTCGCGTCATGTGCTACCAGGACGGCAATGAATGCGATGTCGCGGCCGACCTCATCAAGCGTTATGAAGCCCAGAACGCTGGCGCCAAGGTGATCCTTGACGTGGTGCCCTACAAGACGGTGGTAGAGCAGCTGCCCGTGCAGCTCGCGGCGGGGCAGGGACCCGACATCGCGCGTGTCGCCGAAATCGGCGGCCTGTCGAAGAACTACATCGACATCAGTGCCTATGTGAAGGACCGCAAGTACTGGGAAGACAACTTCGGGAGCACCTTGCCCTGGATGCGCAACAAGGCGGGCGACAAGGGCATCTACGGTTTCCTGTCGCAAATGACCATGACCGGCCCCTTCGTCAACAAGACCTTGTTTGAGCAGGCCAAGGTGCCGATGCCCGGCCCCARGGCCACCTGGGAAGAGTGGGCCGATGCGGCGCGCAAGGTGGCCAAGGCTACGCAGACCCCGGCCGCCATGGCCTGGGACCGTTCGGGCCACCGTTTCGCCGGCCCCGCCGTCAGCTATGGCGCGAAGATTTTCGACGCCAAGGGAAACCTCACGGTGGATGCCGGTTACAAGACCGCCGTGGGCAAGTTCGTTGCCTGGCACAAGGACGGCACCATGCTCAAAGACGTCTGGGGCGGCTCGGGCGGCTCCAGCTATGCCGACGCGGTGGGCGAGTTCAAGAACGGCCGCGTGGTGATGATCCTGTCAGGTTCATGGCAGATCAACCGCATGCAAAAAGAAATCGGCAACGCCTTCGACTGGGTCGCCGTGCCCAACCCCTGCGGTCCCGCCGCCTGCTCGGGCATGCCCGGCGGCGCGGCCTGGGTGGCGCTGAAGACCACCAAGTCCCCGAAGGAAGTGGGCCGCTTCCTGGATTTCATGGCGCAGGAAGCCAACGTCGCTGAATTCGCCTCACGCACCAACAACATCCCGGCCCATGCCGGCGTGGCCAAAAAAGGCGTGAGCTATCCGACTGCCGGCCCTGCGGCACAGGCCGCGCTGGGTGTGTTCAGCAGCGGCACTGCCACCATCGCGCCGCCGGCCTACGCGCTGCAAGGCTACAAGTACAACCGCGCCCTGATGCTGCCGACCGTGACCCGGGTCACTCAGGCCATCGTGGGAGAAATCAGCGTGGACGAGGCCGTGACCAAGATCGGCACCGACATGGCCGAAGCGGTAAAACAAGCCGAAAAATAGGCACACCCCCGTGGCGCGCACTTCGTGCGCGCCTCCCCCCTTGCAGGGGGCGACACCYGCGGCCTGGCGGAGCCAGTTCCGCGGTGTACCTGGCGTAAGGCAATGTGCTGGTGGCGTCATACATAGATCGGAGTCGGTATGTCGGTTTTCTCAGCTTTCCTGGGCTTTTTGTTCAACCTGTTCGAGCCGGTTTTCCGGCTGGGCCAGAGATGGCTGGGTGCTTCGCGCATAGGCTGGCTCTTTGTCGGGCCCAACCTGGTGGTGATCAGCCTCTTCACCTTTTTGCCCATCGTGGTGAACCTGGTGTATGCGGTGACCGGCGGGGTGAACCTTCTGCCCACGCAACGGCCTTTCACCGGGCTGGAGAACTTCGCCATCCTGCTTGAATGCCGCGACTACACCGACCTGCAGACCTGCCGCACCGACATCTTCTGGCGCTCCATCGCCAACACGGTGAAGTTCAGCCTGATCCAGGTGGCCTTGATGGTGTTCTTCTCGCTGGTCACGGCCCTGGTGCTGAACCGGAAAATCATAGGCCGCGGCTTTTGGCGTGGCGTGTTTTTCTACCCGGTGCTGCTGTCGCCGGTGGTGGTGGCGCTGATCTGGAAATGGCTGCTGCAAAGCCAGGGCGTGTTCAATGCCGGCCTGGTGGCCATGGGCGCCTCACCGATGGACTGGTTGCTGGACCGGCACTGGGCATTTTTCTGGGTGGTGGTGGTATCCATCTGGGCCCACATGGGCTTTTACACACTCATTCTGCTGGCCGGCCTGCAGGCCATCCCGAAAGACGTTTACGAAGCCGCCGAGATGGACGCCGCGCCGCCGTGGCGTGTGCTCAGGCGCATCACGCTGCCGCTGCTCATGCCCAACCTGATCGTGGTGCTGGTGCTGGTGATGATCCGCGCGGTGCAGAGCTTTGACGAGGTGTTTGTGCTCACCGGCGGCGGCCCGGGCTCGGCCACCACCTTCATCGTGCAGTACATCTACCAGACCGGTTTTGCTGAACAGATCCACCTGTATGGCCTGGCTGCCGCGGCCTCGCTGATCCTGGCCGCCGGCCTGATGGCCCTGACGCTCGCGCAGCTGCGGCTGTCCAAAGCCGGCGAGGCCGGAAAAATCAGGAAGTAAGGAAAAAGCGATGGCCAATTTCTTTACCCGTACCCAGGGTCACAAGCACGGCGGCACCCGCCTGCATTGGACCGACTGGGTCTCCTACGCCTACCTGCTGGCAGGCCTCATCGTGATGTTCGGCCCTGTGCTGTGGCTCGTGATGTCGTCGTTCAAGACCGAAAGCGCGCTGAGCCAGTTCCCGCCGACCTTTCTGCCCTACAGCCAGAAAGAAGCCGTGGTGGCCGGTTACGACAAGCCCCTGCCGCTGTTCCGCGCCAAGGATGAGCAGGGCAACATCCGCGAACTGGCCCAGGTGCGCCGCATCGGCCTGGTCGCCACCATGGTCGACCCCGCGGCGCCGCAGACCGAACTGCGCGTGAACATCAACGACCGCAAACCGGTGAATGAACTCAAGTTTGCCGGCGGCAACTACACCGAGCTGTTCGGCAAGTTCGCCTTCGGCACTTACCTTTGGAACAGCGTGTTCATCACCGTGGTAGCGACCATCCTCACGCTGCTGTTCAATTCGATGGCGGCCTTCGCGCTGTCCAAGTACCAGTTCACCGGGCAAAAGACGGTGTTTGTGCTGATCATCGCCACGCTGATGATTCCGCCCACCATCATTTTGGTGCCGGCTTTTCTGGTGATCTCGGAACTGAACCTCTTGAACAACCTCTGGGGCGTGATCCTGCCCGCGGTGGCCACGCCCACGGGCGTGTTCCTGCTGCGCCAATACATGCTGACCATTCCTGACGAGCTGCTCGAGGCCGCCCGCATGGACAACGCCAGCGAGTGGCGTATCTACTGGAAGATCATCCTGCCCCTGGCTGCGCCGGCCATGGCGGTGCTGGCCATTTTCTCGTTCATGTGGCGCTGGAACGATTTTCTCTGGCCGCTGATCGTGTTGTCCAAGTCGGAGCACTTCACCTTGCAGCTCGCGCTCAACGCCTTCCAGGGCGAACTCAACACGCAGTGGCACTACCTGCTGGCGATGACCGTGATCACCCTGATTCCGATCACCCTGGTCTTTGCCTTTCTGCAGAAATACATCGCCACCGGCATTGCCAGCGCCGGCGTCAAATAAACCGAGGACTCTCCGTGGCCACTCTTGAACTTGCCAGTGTCGTCAAAACCTTTGACAAAATCACCATCATCCATGGCGTAGACCTGACCGTTTCCGACGGTGAATTTGTGGTCTTCGTCGGCCCCTCGGGCTGCGGAAAATCCACGTTGCTGCGAATCATCTCGGGGCTGGAGCCCGCCAGCAGCGGCGACATCTGCATCGACGGCAAGCGTGTCAATGACGTGAGCGCTGCGCACCGCGGCTGCTCCATGGTGTTCCAGTCGTATGCGCTGTACCCGCACATGAGCGTCTACGACAACATGGCCTTCGGCCTGGAGAACCTGGGTGTGGCCAGGCCGGTCATCGAAAGCAAGGTCAATGCCGCCGCCGCCATGCTGCAGCTCACGCCGCTGCTGCAGCGCAAACCCACCCAGCTCTCCGGCGGCCAGCGCCAGCGCGTAGCCATAGGTCGCTCCATCGTGCGCGAACCCAAGCTTTTCCTGTTCGACGAGCCGCTGTCCAACCTCGATGCTGAACTGCGCGTTTCCATGCGCGCCGAGATCCGTGACCTGCACGCCCGCTTGGGCGCGACCATGATTTACGTCACCCACGACCAGGTCGAGGCCATGACCATGGCCGACAAGATCGTGGTGCTGCGCGCCGGCCGCATCGAGCAGGTTGGCTCGCCGCTGGAGCTGTATAACCAGCCCTGCAACCAGTTCGTGGCCGGCTTCATCGGCAGCCCGCGCATGAATTTCGTGCCGGTGGCGCAGATGCCTGGCGCCAGGCCCGGAGCCCACACCGTGGGCATCCGGCCCGAACATGCGCAACTGTCCAACGACGGCCCGCTGCAGATGAAGGTGTCGCAGGTCGAGCAACTGGGAAGTACCAGCATTCTGCATGGCCACGTGGTGCCTGACGCGCCTTTTGAAATCATCCTGAGCGGGCAGACCAACATCCAGCGCGGCGACACCGTCAAGGTGACCGCACCCGCAGAGCACCTGCATTTCTTCGACCAGAACGGCTTGCGTCTTTGAACCTGCGCCACCCGAAACATTGACCAGCCGACCATGCGCCTTGACCAAGCTCCCACTTTCGCCCTGCAATCGCGCAGCGGCAACCACCTCGTCCTGAACAGCACCAGTGGCGCCACGGCGCACATCTGGGTGCTCGAAGAAGACATCGTTCGTGTGCTGGTGCTGCCGCAAGGACGGCTGCAGATGCCGCGCAGCTGGACCGTGGCGCCTGGGCTTGAAAATTTGCCTGTTGAAGGCCGCGACCGCTTCGACGTGAGCGGCTTTTCGCTGCCCGCATTCGAACTCAAGGAAGAGGGCTCACAACTACAGATCACCACAGGCGCCRTGCGCCTGACCATCGCGCTCGAAGGCTTCTTTTGCCGCTGGGAAAGCCGGCAACAGGGCCGCTGGCAGGCCACCGCCGCCGACCGTTCCACGCAGAGCTACAACTTCGGCTGGTGGGACGAAAAGGTCTACCACTACCTGCAGCGCGAACGCGGCGAAGCCTACTTCGGCCTGGGCGAGCGCGCCGGCGACGCCAACCGTGCCGGCCAGCGCTACCGCATGTGCAACCTCGACCCCATGGGCTACAGCGCACGCAGCACCGACCCGCTGTACAAGCACATCCCGTTCTACATCACGCGCAAAGGTGGTGAAAAAGACGCCGGCCTGTGTTTCGGTTTGTTCTACGACACCTTGTCCGATTGCAGCTTCGACATGGGCCGCGAGATGGACAACTACCACGGCCACTACCGTTACTTTGTGGCCGACCATGGTGACCTGGATCTGTATTACATCGCCGGTGACGACCCGGCCGCCATCACGCGCCGCTACACCTGGCTCACCGGCCGGCCCATCTTCCCGCCGCGCTACGCGCTGGGTTATTCAGGCTCGACCATGAGCTAYACCGACGCGCCCAATGCGCAGGAGCGCATGGGCGAGTTCCTCGAACGCTGTGAAGAGCACGACATTCCCTGCGACTCGTTCCACCTGTCGTCGGGCTACACCTCCATTGGCCCGGGCCGCTACGTCTTCAACTGGAACCGCGAGAAGTTTCCCGACCCTGCGGTCTTCGTGCAGAGCTACCTCGACCGCGGCGTGCGCCTGGTGCCGAACATCAAGCCCGCGCTGTTGCGCGACCATCCGCGTTTCGAGGAAGCCCGCCAGGCTGGCCTTCTTGTCAACGACCCGGATGGCCAGCCCACCGCCATACAGTTCTGGGACGGCACAGGCGCCTACCTTGACTTCACCAACCCCAAGACCATCGCTTGGTGGAAGAAGCAGGTGACTGAGCAGCTGCTCGAATACGGCATCCCCGCCACCTGGAATGACAACAACGAATACGAGATCTGGAGCGACAAGGCGCTGGCCCACGGTTTCGGCGCGCCGCGTCCCGCGCGCGAGGTGCGCCCGCTGCAGACCCTGCTGATGATGCAGGCATCGCACGCCGCGCAGTCCGAGTTCGCGCCCGCGGAGCGGCCCTACCTGGTGTCGCGCTCAGGCGCCGCCGGCATGCAGCGCTATGTGCAGACCTGGTCGGGCGACAACTACACGGCCTGGGAAACGCTGCGCTACAACATCCGCATGGGCCTGGGCCTGGCGATGTCGGGCGTGTCCAACACCGGGCACGACATAGGCGGTTTTTCCGGTCCTGCGCCGGGGCCCGAGTTGCTGCTGCGCTGGGTGCAGCACGGCATCTTCCTGCCGCGCTTCAGCATCCACTCATGGAACGACGACGGAACCGTCAATGAGCCCTGGATGTACCCCGAGGTCACGCCCCAGGTGCGCGAGTTGATCCGCCTGCGCTACCGGCTCATGCCTTACCTGTATGACCTGGTGTGGCGTTACCACCGCGCCTACGAACCCATCATCCGGCCGACGTACCACGACTTCCCGGAAGACACGCACTGCCTGGAAGAAAACGACGACATGCTGCTGGGCGCACATTTGCTGGTGGCCTCGGTGATCGAGCCCGGCCAGACCGAGCGCCGCGTGTGGCTGCCCGGCACCGGCGGTTGGTACGAGGCGCACACCGCGCGGTACGTGAAAGCCGGCCAGCGGATCACGCTGAATGCGCCGCTGGATGGCTCGCCCCCATTGCTGGCACGCGAAGGCTGCGCCATACCGCTGAATCTGGGAGAAATCCATTTCGCAGCGGTCGAAGATCTGCGCGGCTTCCAGGTCTTTCCCCATCAGGGTGCGGGAAGTTTCGAAGCAAGCTGTTTTGAAGACGACGGCCATAGCCAGGCCTGGCGTAGCGGTGCTTATGGGCAGTGGCGCCTGCGTGTTGATTGCACCGAGCAAGGCCTGCGCATCGCGGTGTTCCGTGAGGGCGCACAGCCGCCTGTGCAAGACAACCTGGTCTTGCTGTTGCCGGCAACAGAGCAACGCCCGCTTAGCTTTGACGGCGGGGCGCTGGTGCAGGATCAGCTCGAAGGCGCCTGGAGGCGGCTGACGCTGAAGCTTTGACCCTATACGAGGGAAATGTGTCCTGGGCCGCTGCGATCCCGGGCAGCGGATCACCAGCCTTGGCGGTATGCCGTGACGGTGAAACACGATGGCCGGAGTTCTGGCACGTCCTTTGCATGCTGTCCTGCAGTGACGACAATTCACTACGGAAGGCTTCAAATGTTGGCCCTTATCATGCGACCCCTTGCATCTGTCGGCTTGGCGGCCGCTTTCACCACAACCGGCCTACATGCCTCAGACGCTGCCGCCGGCCGCCCGGTCAGTCCAGTCAGCCAAACGCAAACCCTGCGTGTGCCGGACCACCATGTCAAACCGGTCAATGCGGCCAAAACCAGGGCCGAGGCAAAACGCACGCTGGGTACGAATCCGTCGATGCCACTTTGGGAAGGCCCCTGGGGTCCTCACCATTGAGGTGGACTTCGACGGAATTTGTGACTTGGCCCATTGCACTCTCCGGCGTCTCTGGTGTGATTGGCCTGGAGCGGCAACTTCGCGCGTTGATCAGTCTCCTGGCCCACGCCGCCTCCGCCTCATTCAGCTGGACACCGCCGGAGCCTCAAGGGGCAGGCGGCGACTGGCTCGTCAACCATTGGCGCAGTGATTGGATTACGGGCGCCTTGGCGCGCTCGTTCGTCGTCACCAGAAAGTAACTGCGCGGCGAAATAAAGGGCTTGTCATTCAGCTTGACCAGGCGCCCGGTCTGCAGCGCCGATGCGCTCACATAGTCCGGCGCCAATGCGACACCCAGACCGGCCTCCGCTGCCGTCAATGCAAGCGACAGCAGACCGTAGTGGGCACCCGGCATCGGGACTTCTACAGACGCGCCCAGCTGCCGCAGGTAGGCCGGCCATGAGTTGGGCACCATGCTCTGGTGCAGCAAGGGCAGCGCTGCCATTTGTGTGCCCGTCAGCGGCGCCGCCAGCCGGCTCAGCGTGGGCGCCGCAAGAGGAAAGGAGTGCAGGGGGTGTAGCAGGTCGGCCACGCAGCCGGGCTCCGGCCCTTCGCAGTAGACGATGGCCGCGTCCAGCCCCGAGTCGCGCATGCTGATGGGCCCGGTATGCGTGGCCACGTCCAGCTGGATCTGCCGGTGCGCGATGGCGAAGGCGCACAGCCGTGGCATGGCCCACAGCGTGCCAAAGGTGGTGGGCACGGACAGCCGCAGTATCTTGCCTGGCATGGAGCCCATGGACGCGGCGATGGTCGCTGACTCCAGCTCGTCCAGCAGAGTTCGCACCCGCCGCAGGTAGCTGGCACCGTCAACCGTCAGCTCCATCCCGCTAGTTGTGCGCCGGCACAGTGCAACGCCGACAAAGCCCTCCAGGTCCGATAGCTGGCGGCTCACCGCGCTTTGCGTCAGACCCAGTTCATCGGCTGCGGCAGTGATGCTCAAGCGCCGTGCAATCACCTCGAAGGTGTTGAGGTTGACGATGGAGGGCAGGTGGCGCTGCGTTGGATATTTCATGGCGGTTACGGCCATTATTGGCATGGCATCCGTTCGCCCGCAATGAAAAAGGCTATGCAGGCATGAAATAAATGCAGGGGGGTATGCGTTTATTCCGTTGGACAGGCCGGCGCGCATGTCAGATATTCAGGGCGCCGCAGTGGGCGGCCCCTCAAGAACAGAAGTTGGAGTCACAGATGTCGAAATTTCAAGCGCGCCTTGTACTGCTGCTGGCGGCGGCCACGCTGGCTGGCACCGCCCTGGCGGCGGATTGGCCCGCCACCCAGCCTATCAAACTGATCGTGCCCTCGGCCGCCGGCGGCACGCCCGACCAGACCAGCCGAAAACTGGCCTACTACCTTCAGGACAAACTCAAACAAGCGGTGATCGTCGAGAACCGCCCCGGCGCGGCAGGCACCATTGCCATGCAGGCGGTGGCCACCGCCAAGCCCGACGGCTATACGCTGGGCTTCGGCAATATCGTGACCATGGCCATCAACCGCAGCCTGATTTCCAAGATGCCCTACAACCCCGATAAAGACCTGGCGCCGGTGGCCGTGCTCTCGCAGGTGCCCAATGTGCTGGTGGTCCGCCATGGCCTGCCCATCGCCTCGGTGCGTGAACTGGTCATCTATGCCAAGAGCCACCCGGGCAATCTGACCATGGGTTCCGGCGGCAACGGCACCACCAGTCACCTCAGCGGCGAAATCCTCAAGGAAAAAGCCGGCATCAGCTTCAGCCACATTCCCTACCGCGGGGCCCCGCAGGCGCAGACCGACCTGATCGGCGGGCAGATCGACTTCATGTTTGACAACCTGCCGTCCATGGTGGGCGCGATCCAGTCGGGCAAGGTGCGTCCGCTCGCGGTTACCAGTAAACGTCGCTCGGCGCTGCTGCCCAATGTGCCGACCATGGAAGAGGCGGGCATTGCAGGCTTCGAGGTGGTGGCATGGGGCGGCATTGTGGCACCGACGGGCACGCCTCGGCCCGTGATCCTGCGCCTGAACCGTGAGATCAACAACTGGTTGCAGGCACCTGCGACCAAAGCCGAATTCGCGCAAGTGGGGCAGGTCGCGCTCGGGGGAACCCCCGAGTTTTTCAAGACGCATATCGACAGCGAAGCCAAAAAATGGGGTGACGTAATCCGCAACGCCGGAGTAAAGCTCGACTGAGCTTGCCTTCTCGCGTAGACCTGCTGCTGCGTGTCTGCCGTTCGTTCCATACCCGGCTGCGCTGATAGGCGCAACCACATACCAAAACAGACCCCAAGGACAAGCATGCTCAGTTCCCCCGTCCCCGCTACCCAGGTTCTCGCGCACTGGGCTGCCACGGTTCCCAATCAATGGGGTGAATCCACCCTGCGCACGGCGGAGCACTCCCTGGAGGACACCATTGCTGCCATGGTGGCAGGTGCTGGGGACCCGGTTTGCGCCTCGGTACGGGCGGGATTGCCTGCCACGGGCCCAGTCCCGGTGGTGGGCAGCAGCACCGGAACTTGTGCCGCCTTCAGTGCRCTGGCCAACGGCACGGCCGCCCATGCGCGGGAGYTGGATGAGATGTTTCTCGTCGCYGGYGGYCATTTTGGCTGCGCYGTGATCCCAGCCATCCTGGCGCAAGCSCACGAGATTGATGCCACGCTCGATGCGGTKCTGGATGCACTGATCGTCGGAAGYGAGGTGATGGCCCGCGTCGGGATGGCGATGGACCGGTCCCATGCCGAAAAAGGCTGGCATGGCACCCAAACCATTGGTGTAATTGCTGCCGCAGCCGCTTGCGCCAGACTGCTTGGGCTGGGAGTCAGCGGGATGACACACGCCCTCAGCTTGGCCGTTTCCATGGCAGCTGGACCCAAGGTCCAGTTCGGCACCGACACGAAACCCGTGCATGCCGGACTGGCGGCGCAAGGTGGTGTGTTGGCCGCATCGCTGGCGGCATCGGGCGTCACCGGTAGCGATACAGTCCTGGAAGGCCCGCACGGGTTTGGCGCACTCTACGCCGGTGGCTCTGCGGCCGACTGGCAGTCCGTGGCTGCGGTCAGTGACGGCCCGCTGGCGATCGACAGCCATGGCCTGGCGTTCAAGCTGTATCCCAACTGCGCGTCCACGCACCGCTGCCTGGACGCATTGCATGCCCTCGCAACCGAACATGGTTTTGGCCCGGAAGCGGTGGAGCGTGTTGAAACCCTGGTCGGGCGCGTCAACCTGGTGAACCTCAAATACCCAGAGCCCCAGGGTCCCCGCGAGGCCATGTTCTCCATGCCCTACGCGGTGGCAACGATGCTCCGTTACGGCACGGTCACGTTGGCCGACTTCACGCCGCAAGCGGTGCATGACGATATGACCCGGCGCCTCATGCCACGCGTCGCAATGCACCTGGACTCGACACGCGTAGAAACCGCAACACAGCTGCTTCCCCACACCACGGCCGTGATCTTGAAGGACGGACGACGCCTGGAGCGTGTGGTTCACCACGCCAAAGGGTCATTCCTGAATCCGTTTTCGCCGTTGGAGCGGCAAATCAAATTCGAGCAATGCACCACGGGCATCCTTCCGGAAGAGCGTTTGGCACCGCTTCGCGACAACCTGGCTCGACCGCAAGGCGTCAAGGTTCGCCAACTGCTGGCGCTGCTGCAGTTCGAAGCCCGGGTCGATGACGGCACGCGTTTCGGCCGTCCACGAGGAGGCGGGTCGAGCCCCCTTCCCTGATCCATGGAATCCAGCCCTGCTCAGGCGGGCCCGAACCCGACGGTTCCCCCGTCCGGATCACAGTCGAAGCGGCGCTGGCAACGGAGAGTCCGCGTTTGGAAATGACCGTGTTGCAGCAGGTTGACAACTGATCGATACCCAAGTCCGTCAGATTCGCGGCACAAAAGGAAGCTCTCATCATCATGCACAACCGTTGTTTATCGTCGGCTTTCGCCAAGGCCCTGATGGCACTGGCCGTGGGGGCCCTTGTGACGGGAGCCGGTCCGGTACTCGCCGCAGAGATCATAGTGGGCCAGGTCGGCCCCATGTCAGGGCCGGAGGCCGGTCAGGGCCGCGCTTACGCCGCCGGCATGCAATTGCATTTCAACGCCATGAACAAGGCCGGCGGCATCAACGGTCATAAGTTCACACTCTTGCGCAAGGATGATGGCGGGAGGCCCGACGACACGGTCACTTTGACCAAGCAGATGATTGCTGAAGATAAGCCGCTGGTCCTGGCCGGCTACTTTGGCGGCAAGAATGTTGCAGACTTGGTGTCTGCGGGAATTTTGGCAAAAGAAAAGATCGCTCTGGTGGGCTACCGTACTTCGGAGATTCAGCCGGACACCCCCTACCTGTATAGCGTGCGGGCAGGCCTGCGCGACGAGATTTCCAAACTCATCGAGCATTTGGCCACCATCGGGATTAAGCGCCTGGGGCTTTTCCATGAGGCTGGGCCGGGCTCAACTGCGGTAATCGCCGCGGCCGAGGAGTCAGCTAGGAAAGTCAGAGCGACGATCGAAGGACGCGCCTCCTACGTCGCCAACACGGTCAATGTCACCGACGCCGTGGACACTTTCATGAACATGCAGCCGCAAGCGATCATCATGGTTTCCAGCGGGTCTGCTGCGGCTGGCTTCATTGAGAAGTACCGTATTGCAGGTGGCGCGGCTCAACTGCTTTCGCATTCGGGCGCCGACATCGAGCAACTCTCGAAACGACTGTCTCCGGAGCAGATGCAAGGTGTGGCTATCGCCCAAGTGACGCCAAGTCCGTACAAGGTCTCCAGTCAGCTAGTCAAGGAATTTACTGAGACCGCTGCCAAGACACCCAACCTGGAAGTGCCTGTGAGCTACGCCATGATGGAGGGCTATATTGCCGCTCGCGTCATTTCTGAAGCGATACGCCGCCAAGGCAGCAGGCCCAGCCGCGAGGGGAGCGTTCTAGCCTTGGACAGCATGAGTAATTTTGACTTTGGTGGTTACTTGATCAGCTTTAAACCTGGACAGCACTCTGGCTCCAGCTTCGTCGAGTTATCCATCGTCACCAGCTCTGGCAGGATTCGTCAATAGCTCAAATAATTTGCCATTGATCAGTTAGGTAATAGCAGCCCCCGGCGATTTACATATTCCGCCGGTACTGCCCACCCACCTCAAACAGCGCATTGGTGATCTGCCCCAGCGAGCAGACCCGCACCGCCTCCATCAATACCTCGAATACATTGAGGTTCTCAATCACGGCCTGCTGCAGGCGCTTGAGCATGGCCGGTGACTCGTCCGCGTGGCGGCGGTGGAAGTCGCCCAGGCGCTTGAGCTGGTTTTGCTTTTCTTCTTCGGTAGAGCGGGCCAGTTCGAGCTTGTCCTGTACCGCGTCGCCATGCGGGTTGCGGAAGGTGTTGACGCCGATGATGGGCAGCTCACCGGTATGTTTGAGCATCTCGTAGTGCATGGACTCGTCCTGGATGCGGCCGCGTTGGTAGCCGGTCTCCATGGCACCCAGCACGCCGCCACGCTCGGCGATGCGTTCGAACTCCAGCAGCACGGCTTCCTCGAGCAGCTCGGTGAGTTCCTCGATGATGAAGGCGCCCTGTGAGGGGTTTTCGTTCTTGGCCAGGCCCCATTCGCGGTTGATGATGAGCTGGATCGCCATGGCCCGGCGCACCGATTCCTCTGTGGGTGTGGTGATCGCTTCGTCGAACGCGTTGGTGTGCAACGAGTTGCAGTTGTCGTAAATCGCGATCAGCGCTTGCAGCGTGGTGCGTATGTCGTTGAACTGGATTTCCTGCGCATGCAGGCTGCGGCCCGAGGTCTGGATGTGGTATTTCAGCTTCTGGCTGCGCTCGTTGGCGCCGTATTTCTCTTTCATGGCCACGGCCCAGATGCGGCGCGCCACGCGGCCCATCACCGTGTATTCCGGGTCCATGCCGTTAGAGAAGAAGAAACTCAGATTGGGCGCGAAGTCGTCGATGTGCATGCCGCGCGCGAGATACGCTTCGACAAAGGTAAAACCGTTTGACAGCGTGAAGGCCAGCTGGCTGATCGGGTTGGCACCAGCTTCGGCGATGTGGTAACCGCTGATGGAAACGCTGTAGAAGTTGCGCACCCGGTTGTGCACAAAGTACTGGGCGATGTCGCCCATGACTTTGAGGCTGAACTCGGTCGAGAAGATGCAGGTGTTCTGTCCCTGGTCTTCTTTCAGGATGTCGGCCTGCACGGTGCCGCGAACGTTTTCCAGCACCCACTCGCGAATCTTCGCGGCTTCGGTTGCCGTGGGGTTGCGGCCATTGTCCTTTTTGAATTTTTCCAGATTCTGGTCGATCGCCGTGTTCATGAACATCGCGAGGATGGTCGGCGCCGGGCCGTTGATGGTCATGGAAACAGACGTCGATGGGTTGCACAGGTCAAAGCCGTCGTACAGCACCTTCATGTCGTCCAGCGTGGCGATGGAAACGCCCGAGTTTCCGACCTTGCCATAGATGTCAGGGCGCAGTGCCGGGTCGTTGCCATAGAGCGTGACAGAGTCAAACGCGGTGGACAGCCGCTTGGCCGCCATGCCTTCGCTGAGCAGCTTGAAGCGGGTGTTGGTGCGGAAGGGGTCGCCTTCGCCGGCGAACATGCGGGTCGGGTCTTCACCCTCGCGCTTGAAGGCAAAGGTGCCGGCAGTGTAAGGGTAGCTGCCGGGCACGTTGTCAAGCATCAGCCATTTGAGAATTTCGCCGTGGTCTTCGTACTGCGGCAGCGCCACCTTGCGGATGGTGGTGCCCGAGAGCGATTTGGTGGTCAGCGCCGTGCGGATTTCCTTGTCGCGGATTTTGACCACGTATTCGTCACCGGCGTAGGCGGCCTGCATGTCGGGCCAC
>NZ_JBFUAZ010000041.1:0-14252 GCF_056406035.1 Polaromonas sp. P1_E1_2
GCCTTCGGTGCTGTGGCCTTCATGATAGGCCGTTACGGGACATCTTCGGTGCTACCGCTGCTGCAGTTTCTCGGCGCGATTTATCTCGTCAGCATCCTGTTTGTCTGCGTCGTGATGGGTCTACTGGCGCGCGCCGCTGGTTGCAACATCTTTCGCCTGGTCGCCTATGTGAAGGAAGAGCTGCTGCTGGTCTTCTTCACCGCTTCATCGATAGCCGCTTTGCCAGGCTTGGTCGGAAAAATGGAAAGAATGGGCTGCGCCAAATCGGTGGTGCGCTTGATGCTGCCGACCGGCTTCAGTTTCAACCTGAACGGCAGCAACATCTATATCGCCATGGCGGCGATCTTCCTGGCGCAGGTGGCGCATGTCGAACTGGGTTTCTGGCCGCTGCTGTCACTGCTGGGCATCGCGATGCTGACTTCCAAGAGCGCCGCCAGCGTCGCCGGTTCGGCCTTCGTCGCGCTGACAGCGACGTTGGCCAGCCAGAATCTCATTCCGGTCGCGGGCATAGTCTTGTTGCTGGGCATAGAGCGTTTGATGAAATGCCGCTCCCTCACCAACATGCTCGGCAATTGTGTGGCCTGCGTCGTTGTGTGCGCCTGGGAAAAAGCGCTGGACCGCCAAGCCATGCATCAGGCTCTGTCGGGCAGGGACCCCTCCTCGCCCGCCGTCGCCGACCAGATCTGATACAGGCGTTCGCCCAGGCATTCCGCGCGGCCTTCGAACAGGGCGTTCAGGCTCTCGGACCGCTCCAGCCTGCGGTATAGCGCGGCCCGCTCCGCATAGTCGTCGGCCATGCGGATGGCGGCGGCGACATAGTCCTCCACACTGGCGACAATGCTCCAGTCGGGCAGGCCCAAGCGCCGGAACAGCGCTTCATCAATGTGCTCGAACACCTCAGGCCCCGTCTTGCACACGCCGGGCAGGCCGACCGTCACCGCGTCGGTGATGCCGTTGGTATTGCCGAAAGGAAAGGGGCTCAGAAACATGTCGCAGCGATTGAAGATGGCGAGGTAATCCGGGTAGGGCTGGTGCGCGTAGATTTCGGCGTCCGGCAGGTAGCGGCGAATCACCCTTCGCACTTGCGGATAGATCAGGCCGGTTGCCTGTCCAATCAGGAAATGAAACCGTATCTGCTTGCGTGAGCCCGCGCGTATTTTCTGGCAGGTCACCAGGAATTTCGGATTGATCTTCATGGTGGTCGCGGCCACGGCGATGTTGACGACCACCGAGTCCTGCCGTTGTGGCCGTGCCAGCGAGACTTCGATGGCCGACGGGCGGTAAGGCTGCCCGTCCTTTGGCAAGCGCAACAGGGTTTCGCTGAAGCAGGCGGGGTCGCCGACAAAGTCTTCTTCCACGCTGATGTAATCGATACGGTCGGAATGCGTGGTGGCGGGATGGCCCAGCGCGGCCACCTGCACGGGCGCCAGGCGCTGATTGGCCGCGAACATGGTGATGGGAAACATGCCGACGCTGGGCATGTAAAACACGGCAGGCCTGAGGGAGCCGGCCAGCGCGTGCAGCTGGCGCAGACAGGCGATCATGTCATTGGGCGCAGCGAAATCAATCACCTCGTCAAACACCGCCCGGCCCAGTTCGTCGATGTTGCAGGGGTAAGCAATGGCCACCAGGCGAAAATGCCTGCGCGCGGCCTCCAAAGTCCGGGAATGCGTGCGGTAAATCGAATGCCCGCCGGAGAACCACTCGAGCAGTACCAGCATGATGGGCTTGTCCGCACTTTGCGCGGCGAGCGCGAGCGCGGGCGCAGCGCGCCCCAGGCCCAGCGCCTCGAGCTTCTTGCGAACCAGCCGGTTGATGGGGCGCTTGATCTCATGGCGGTCGGCCAGGTCGGCGTAGCTGCAGTGCATGTACACGTCATGCAGGATGCCTACCGGCAGGGTGTCCAGGCTTTCGATTTCTTCGAGGTGGGCAGGCAGCCAGGCCAGCAGCGCCTCCCGCTTGGAATGCGCGGCTGGCGAGCCGAGGAAGCGCGGCGACAACAGGGCCACGAACAGCGCGGCAGCCAGCTTTTTGTTCTGGCGCCACAGCAATTCCACATCCAGCGGGATTTCCGATTCGGGCGAATACAGGATGCAGAACTTCACGAGGTCCCGCTCGCTTACGTGGAACTCCGGCGCGCCGGAACCCAGATAGTTGAGCGACCTCAGGATGTGGTCRCAATGGACAAAGGCGCTGGCGGCGAACAGCGCCGACAACCAGCGCTGGAAGTTGATGAGCTGGCCGAAGCCGCCGGGCGAGACATGAAAGGTCGGATCGGAAAACAGGGCCGAGATGGCGCTGGTGAGGCGGGTCAGGCCGTGCGCGTCACGCTCCTGCGCACCTATGGCGGTCGACAGGCTGAGCGCGAAGTTGCCGTCCAGGTTGCCGTAGTTCCTGTCTATGAGCAGCAGCAGCTTGACCAGCTCTCGCGCAGCCGGCTCCTGCTGGCGGGAGTAGCACAGGTATTCGAAGTTCTCCAGCGAAAAAGTATCGTCAGCCATGGTGCCCTTGTCGATGGCCCCGTCAGGCCGACAGCGCCAGTATCGCCGCTGCCGCCGTGAAACTCATTGGACCAGCCCGGAAARGGTGCGGTCCAGGTTGTACTGGGCACGCGCGAGCTTGTCCTGCTGCGCCTTGAGCCAGGCGGCGTCCTGCTCTAACCGGCTCTTCTCGGCCACCAGCATCCTGACCGTCTCCGTGCGCTGCGGGCCACCCAGGCCTTTGCTCGAGGCCAGCATGTTCTGCGCGGTCAACGACGTTCGATAGCGCTCCTGCGTCAGCGGGAATTCAGTCTGCGGGAAGCTAAAGGCTTTTACCGCCTCGGCATACAGTTGCTTGACGACGTCAAAGGGGATTTCGGCGGGTTTGAGCTTGTTGGCGCGGCCGTAGTTGACCAGATCCGAGGCGAAATGGTGGCCGACACGGAAAGGGACGTCGGCGTCGCGCTGCAGGATATCGGCCAGCTCGGTGGTGGTGGAGTACTCGGCGTCGACTTCCTGCAGCGCGCGGTTGCGATCAATGACGAGATTGTTCATCAGGTCGGCCAGCTTCACGAAGGCATTGGTCGTGAGGTCCAGGGTTTTCTCGACCTGATCGCGCTTGTAGTCGGGCATGCCGGGCGTGACGTTGTGCGCCTCCAGCTGGTAGGTGAAGGCGTTACCCACCACCTCGCTGGCCTGCAACCGCAGCCCGTTAAGAGCATAGGGATTGCGTTTTTGYGGCATGATGCTGCTGGTTCCGATGAGCCTCCCTTCCTGGATGGTGATCCAGGGAGCGGTCTGGTGGTACTGGGTGTGCATGTCCTGTACCAGCACGCCTATCATCAGCGCCGCGTTGCTGCACAGGCCCACCAATTCCACGCCCTGGTCGAGCGCGCCGAGCTGAGCCGCGTCGTAGGAATTTTCCACCGCACCGTCAAAACCCAGCAGCTCCGCCAGGCGTTGGCGATTCATCGGAAAGCTCGAGGTACCGAGCGCACCCGCGCCCAGCGGGCTCATATTGAGGCGCGCATAGGCTTCTTTCAGGCGCGCGCTGTCGCGCCCGAAGACCGAGGCAAAGGCCAGCAGGTAGTGCGCGTAAGTGGTGGGCTGGGCCTGCACGCCATTGGTATAGGCCGGAACGATGGTGTCCAGGTTCTTCTCCGCCACGGCCAGCAGCTGCGCCTTCGATTGGATCATCGCGTCCATCAGAGCCAGCGCGCGCTCCCGCTGCATCAGGCGCCGCGTGGTGGACAGAATGTCCTGGCGGCTGCGGCCGGAATGCATGCGCGAACCATCGGGGCCGGCCAACGCCAGGATCAGCGGCTCGTATTGCAGGTAATCCCCAGGGCGTTTCGCGCCCGGCTGGTTGCCGTCCCTGATCACTTGGTCGACCGCCCGCGCAATCTTTCTGCCGAGCTCTGGCGGGACGATTTTTGTCTCGACCACCATCACGGTTGAGGCCTTGTTCATCTCGCCGAGAAAATGGAAGTTGTCGTGCTCGGCTTGCCCGGCTTTCTTGTCGGCAGCGACAGCCAAAGCGGACAGCGATACCAGCAACAAAGGAACCAGCAACAGCCGACCGGCGCGGCGTGGAATGGAGCCAGTGAACGCCGCGAGGGACGCGGACTCAAGGCGTTGCATCTTCTTTGCCTGCAGCGGATGCATTGAGATTGGCATTGGACGACACCACGGAAATGGTGAGCCTGTCCGTTCCGCCGTTGGAGGTCGGGGATGCAGTGTCGCCGGCAAGGGGCGCCATCCAGTCGCTGCCAGTCATTTCCGATTGCAGCGCAGCGGTCGCCGCGGCCGAATCCGCGCTGGTCAGGCTGCTGACCATCTTGCCGCCGAGATTGCGCAGCACAACCCCGGAACCGGTGGCGGCAATTGTCGTAGCGTCCGAAGACTGGCTGAAGGGCTGCCCACTCGGCGCACTGGCGCTGATGAGCAGAACGCCGTTCTCCACCTGCAGCTTGTTGGTGCCGCCGTCTATGCGCACCCCGTAGCTGCCACCGGAGCCCGATACGAGCAGATTTCCATTACCACCCGTGCTGATGGTATTGAAGGCATTGGCGCTGCTGCCAACGATGGACAGCCCCTCGCCGGAGCCGGCTGTCGCAGCCTTGATGTCGATGTCACCGCTGCCCGACGTGATACTGACGCCGTTGGCAGCTCCCGAGGCCGCAGTGCGCAGGAGGACTGCCGGCGCCGCAGACGCCGCGCTGTTGCTGCCCGTGATCGAGAGCTTGCCCGACACCGTGGAAATGGCGGCGGAACTGGTCGCCGTCGACGGGTAAATGGTGACGCCGCTGCCATAGGTGGAGCTGCCAGCCACACTCACTGAACCGCCTCCAGTGGCGCGTATGACATTGTTACCAGTCAGCACGCCCACCCCGTCGCCATAAACACTGCTCCCGGTGATCGCGAGCGCGCCGTTCTCGACACTGACCAGGGCCTTTCCGCCACCATAGATGCTGACGCCATTGCCCTGGTCGGCTGCGCTGCCGACCAGCGTCACGTTGCCCGAACCGGTGGTCTGGATGCGATTGGCGACGTTCTGGATGGCGATACCGTGGTCGAGCTCCCCGGTGTTCGGCGAATGGAAGTTGCCGACCAGCGTGATGTTGCCGCCTTGCGAAGAGATGTTGTTGACCGAGTTGGTGCTGGATGCGCTACCGCCCAGGGAGATAGCGTCCGAGGTACCTATGGAATCGCCCCTGAAGGTGATGTCACCGCTCACGGTAGTGACGTTGACGCCGTTCGCGTTCCCGGTGGAGTTCAGGAAGATACCGTAGCCGCCGAAACTGCTCGTGCTGTTGCCGTTGACGGCAATAGCGCCGCTGCCGGTGGTAATGTTGATGGCCGCATTGGCACCGGACGGCGCGATGTCAACGCCACGCCCCGAATAGCTGGTGCCGTCGAGCGTCAGCGCGCCCGACTGCGTGCCCAGATTGATGCTGGCGTAGGCGCCGCTGGCGTCCAGCGACACGGCCTTGAATGAGCCGGTAGTGGGATTGACCACACTGTTGTTGGCCAGCAGCTTGAGTGCGCCGGCTGTGCTGTTGATGTTGATCTGCGAGGCGGTGGCCGCGCTCGTACCGACGCCGGARCTTAGCAAACCCAGCGCCGGCGTCGTGCCGCCCGAAGTGTTGCCGGTCACCGTGATGTTGCCGTCCGAAAAGATGCTGATGGAAGATCCGGAACCCGTCGAGTTGAGCACCGTGCCGTAACTGCCGGTGCTGCTACCACGCAGCGTGATGGCACCGCTGGTCGTTGCATTGAGTACTACGGCGCCATTGCCGGAAGCCGCCAGGTAGACGCCGCGGCCGGCACCGGCAAAGCCGTTGTCATTGGCCTGGATAGTCAGATTGCCACTGCCGACGCTGAGTTTTTGGGTAGAGGTGCTGGCCGTCGAGCAGATCAGCACGCCAAAACCGGAGGTTGCGTTGCCGCTGATCGTCAAATTGCCGGAACCGCTTGCAGCCATGGTGTTGTTGGTGCTGAAAATACGCGTGCCGTTGCCGCTGCCCAGGTTGGTGCTGTCCACCGTGATGGAGCCAGCGCCGCTGGTCTGTACGTTACTGCCTCCCGTAAGCACAAAGGCGTCGCCGGTCCCGGTGGCACTGGCGACGTTGGCCAGGATGGAGATGTTGCCGCCGCCGGCATTGAGCGTGGAGCCGGATATATTCACCGCGCTGCTGCTGGAGCTTGTCGAGGTGGAGGCGCCGCGTATCGTGATGTTGCCGCCGCTGGTGCTCAGCGAAGCGCCGCTGGTGATCGCCACGCCCGAGGCGCTGCTCTGGTTGGTGCTGGCGTAGCCGGTCAGCGGGTTGCTGCCGCCGCTGATGGTGATGGCCCCGCCGTTGGTGGTAATGGTGCTACCCGTCAAGGCCACAGAGCCGTTGCCGGTGTCACCGTAATTGGAGACCAGCGAGACGTTGAGGCTTTTGCCGGTGCCGTTGGAAATGGTGCGGCCGCTGCCGATGATGATGTTGCGGTGCGCCTGCAGGGTCAGAGAGGCATTTCCCACACCCTTGACGTTGTCCAGCACGTTGATGTCGCCCGAGGTTCCGCCGACCGCAGAGGTTTGGACGATCACGTTGGCGCCTTCGGACAGCGAGGCGTTGAGCACGGCCGAACTCAGGTTGGAACTGGCTGCGCCGCTGGAGGTGAAAGGAGAGCTCCCAGTCGCGCCGACGCTTGCCGTGCTCGTAATGTTGATGTTGTAGGGGTCGATCAGCCAGGTGCCTCCCTTGCCGGAGGCCGCGCTGATATCCACCGAACCCGTTGCATCCAGGTGATGGCCCGAGGTCTCGACCAGGCCCCCGCTGCCTGTCTGCCCGCCACCCAGCACCGTGATGCCGCCGTGAAATTGCGTGCTGTCGGTGGACCACAGGATGACTTTTCCGCCGCCGCCGCTGCYGAGCGCATCGGCATGAATGCGGGCATCCTCCCCCATATAAGTTCCGACGGCCTGGCGCTCGGTACCACTGCCCTGGTAGTTGCCGCCGACCAGTACCGTGCCGCCACCGGCATCGCCGGAAGCATCGATTCGGGCACCGTCGAACACACCGACGTACTGGCCCAAAGCCTTGAAGCTGCCGCCGGTTTCGCCGGCATCGCGGCCGGAGACGTCGACACGGCCGCTTACGGCGACAACACCGGCCTCCCCGCCGTCAAGCAGGACCGTGCCGTTTCGGCGCTGCAGGCTGGTCGCCTCGATCACGCCTTCGTTGTTGACCACATTGGACATCAGCGCGTCGCCGGAGCGGGCCGACATGACGACCAGGCCACCGTTGGCCTTGAGCAGCCCCTGGTTTACCACACTGGCGCCCAGCGAAGGGTCACTCACCTGCATATTGATCAGGCCGTCACCGTTGAAGTCCAGCGTGATATTCTTGCCCGCGCCCAGCATCACGCTGCCCAGACGGGCCGTGATGCTGCCCACATTGCGCACCTGCGCACCCAGCAGCGCCACGTACCCGCCGTCGGCCGCCACGATGTTGCCCTCATTGATCACGGCGCCGCCCGCGCTGCCGGCTTCAAAGCGGTTGTTGCCGGCCATGAAGTTGCCGTCCGAGATGTTCAGCGAGCTGGCCACCAGGCCGCCGACATTGACAGCTGAACCCTGACCGAACAGGATGCCCGAGGGATTGATCAGGTAGACCTGCCCGTTGGCATTGAGCTGGCCCATGATCTGCGAGGCATCGCTGGATGTGACACGGTTGAGGGCCACCGACGAGGCCGAGGGCTGCGCGAAATTGACTTTGGCCGCGCTACCGATGTTAAAAGTGTTCCAGGTAGCAACCATCCGGTCGCTGCCCTGTACCACGTTCATGACGTTGCCGCTCTGGCTGATGCTGCCGCTGCCAGCTGTGACCTGACCATTGGTAGGTAAGGCGCTGGCGTCCAGCGCATATCCCCGTACCGGGTATATGGCGCAAAGCGCTGACAGGATGGCTGCACTCAGCGGTGTCAGCGTCGGGCGGCTTTTACGTGGGAAAACCGGGGAAGAGTGGTATGTCATGCGAGCCCCTCAGAACGTGTAGTTGATACCGAAACCGATCGCGCGGATCGTGGTGCCTGCGCCTGCGCTGCCGAACACGCCGGCAACGGCGTAGTTGTAATTGGCCAGCGGTTGGTTGCGCAGCAGCACGTACTGCCCGAAAATCCTGAGCTGCTTGCTCCAGGCATAGGAGAAACCGATGGCCTGGGAGGTCGCACCCATACCTTCCGTCGAACAGTTCACGCCATTGCCGGAAATCATGGTGCAGTCGCCTGCGAAGGCTTTGGCATGGCTGGCGCGCAACTGCCAGGCACCTATCTTGTGTGAGACGCCGACCATGTAGGCGCGGCGGCGGTAGCTGGCGAGGTCGCTTGAAGTGACGCTGGTGTTGATGACACCGGACTCGGCATAGCTCAGTTCGTCGGCGATCAGCGAAACCTTGGTATCGCCAAAATCGTAGGCTACGCCGTAGCGCACGCTGTAGTCATTGGACGAAGTGCCCTGCGTGACGTGGGTATTGGTACCTACCCCGCGCGCGTTGCGGCCCAGGCTGGCTATGCCGAAATAATTCACATGCTGCTCAGCCGCAACCACAGCAGAAAATCCGCCGTTCTCATACGACAGGCTGCCGCCGTAGAGGTAGCCTGTATCAACGTCCGGCGCGGCCTTCATGCCGTTGTTCGAATAAGCCAGCTTGAGCTGGAAGCCGCCCATCTTGGGCGTCCAGTAGCCGAACACGCCGGCCTGGCGGCGGTTGAAAGCGGCGTCGTCGTTGTTTTCCACCGCCGCCGTGCCCACCGGGCCGGAGTTTTTAGTGATGCTGGTGGCGAAGCCCGGTGACCCGATGATGTTGTAGTGCGCCGCACTGGTGGTCGCGCCGAAGGGGTCGAAGGAAGAGGTGCTTTCCTTGAGCGGCATGTCCCAGTTGCCGTACATCGCGGTGCCAGCATCTGGATGGGCGACAGCCACGCCGGTATTACGCAGCTCTTGCCTGTGTGTCCAGTTCGGGGTCGCGTCGTCTCCGGCCGCGCCCGCGCTCAGTGATAGGCCCAGCTCCAACTGCCACAGCAGCTTCCACTGCTCATGGATTGGAATGCCGCCACGCGCGCCCACATACGACACATTGTCGCGCGCACGCCAGAAGCCCGACATGTTGCGCCCATTGGGCGTGGCCAGCTTGCTCTGGTCGGCGGGCGCCGCAGGGGTCGCGCCTGAGCGGCTCACGTATTCGGGGATGATGCCCAGTGATCCGTACAGCCGCATGCCGTCTTCCGCCTCCTCGAAATCCTCACCCCGGCTGCCGCTGCTGGAGGCCAGGCCCGTGAAGGCCTGGGGTGAACCCGATACCGATAGCCACAGGCGACGCGCGCTTTTTGGTTCGCTGACCGGATTGACGCCGGGCGACACCGCGATGCTGGCATTGAACACCAGGTCCTTGTTGTAGACGTTCAGGCCCACGCCATAGCCGTAGCGGCTCGCGCGGTTTTCGCTGTTGTCCCACGGCTTCTTGTTGATGGTCACGCGCCCTGCATCGGCGAACAGCGCACCTTCCACGACGGAGTTGCCGACAACACCCAGGGTCTTGCGCAGTTCCAGACGCGCCAGCATGCCCTGGTCGCCCGCGGCTTCGCCGGCAGGGTAAGCGCGCACGCCGCCGGAGCCGCCCAGGCTCATTTTCTCTGACGCGTCCAGGTTCTTGTCGGCGTACTGCGCGGTGACCGAGCCCAGCAGGGAGTAGCCGCCGCCAAGCTGCTGCAGGCGGCTGAACGACAGGTTGAGCTTTTTGTAGTCGCCTGCCGCATTGGCCGTGAAACGGTCCAGTGCTGCGTCGTTGGGCGTTTCTTTTTTCAGGTGACCCATACCCAAACGCGCGTTCCAGCTGTTGTTCGCCGACGCGCCTGTCCAGTCGTCACGCCAGTCGCCAGACAGGCCCGCACTCATCAGGTTGRCAGACTTTTCAACGGTCGTGCCGCCAGTAGTGTCCTGGAAATGTCGGTATTCCGTCGCCAGCGACAGATTCATGTTGGCGCGCCGGCTGCGCAGCAACGCCGCGTTGAGAAACAGCGTGCTCACGCGGGCTTCACCTCTGGCCTCTACTTCCTTGAGGTTTTTGCCGATGTTGTATTGCAGGCCCGCAAAATTCGCGCCTACTGACAGCCCTGTCGTGCCGAGGGGCTGCACATAACCAACGCCTGCAATACGCAGGCCTTCAAAAGTTTGCTGCGTATTCAGGCTGAAGCTTTCGCCCATGCCCAGTGCGTCGTTGAGGCTCAGGTTGGCGGACAGGCGATTGGCACCGGTGTAATAGCTGCCACCGTTGTCGATGCTCACGCGCGAGGTGATCGCCCCCATCTCGCTGACCTTGACGATGACGTCGGTGGCGCCCGGTTCTGCCGAAGGCCGCAACACCGCCTTGACCGTCACACCGGCGATGTCAGAGAGCCGCAGCAGCGTGTTTTCGAGGTCGCTTTCCTGGATCACCT
The DNA here is from genome assembly GCF_056406035.1 of Polaromonas sp. P1_E1_2. Classification (NCBI taxonomy): domain Bacteria; kingdom Pseudomonadati; phylum Pseudomonadota; class Betaproteobacteria; order Burkholderiales; family Comamonadaceae; genus Polaromonas; species Polaromonas sp. P1_E1_2. Next base: position 10,467 of record NZ_JBFUAZ010000041.1, read on the forward strand.
CGCCCGTCTGTAGTCCCGCGAGATGTCGGCCTATCAGTTCCGGGTCCAGGCGCACGTTGGCATCGGGCTCGGCCACCACCCGGCCGATGACGCCTTCACGGATGCCGAGGGCAACCACACCGCCTTGTATTTCCTGTGCGGGGAGGTAGGCGCGCGCTACCAGATAGCCCCGGGTGCGATAGTAGGCCGTGATTTTGGCGGCGGCTTTGCCCAGCCCGGCGAAGTCCAGCTCGCGGCCGACAAACTCCTGCAGTTGGGCTTGCAGCTCGGATGCCGGCAGAGACCGGTTGCCGCTCAGTACAAAACCCGTGACCTGGATGCCCGTTCCGCCGGCGGTGGGGCTCTGGCCCTCATCACTGCCTTCCACCTCTTTTTCGATGCGCGCAGGACGCTGCACCGCCGCCGGCGGGCCGGCATTTTCCGTCGGCGAGAGCTGTTGCCGGTTCGCGTCGAAAAGAGTACCGGCGCTGGGCGGCGTCTGCGCATGGACGGCAAAAGGGGCGGCGGCCAGCATTGCGCAGATCCGCGATGCGAGGATTTTTCGCCGTGGTGCGGCAAGGCGTGAGGGTTCCATCATGGTTTTCGTCTTCTGTCTTGGTGTTGTGTCCGCGCGTCTCTGTGCTTCTTCTTTTTTTTCTTGTTGTGCTCGTTCGGCTTGTCCCTGTTTGTCCCGGCTGTTCGCTAGTTGCCGGCGGCATGGAAAATTTTTGCAGCAACATCGCGGGACTCAAAAATTTCGGCCGCTTCGTGCCCCGCGTCTGGCACCACCATGACCGCACGCGTCACGGGTGTCTGCCATTTCTGGGCTAAAAACTGTTCGTAGCGCATGTAATTCCTGTGCCGATTAAGCCGGTCTGTGCCCTGCATGGCGGCCCCGCAGGATTTGTCGAGTGACTCGTAGGCTGGGTCGTTGTCCTGCGCGCCCACCAGGTAGAGGACTTCACGCGCTGCATAGCGCTTGAACAACTGTTCGCCGTCCAGGCCCTGCCCATAGGGAACCATGTTGCCCAAGCCGTAGCGGAAGTTGTTGTAACCGGGGCAAAGGATGCTGTTCACAGGCTTGAAGCTCCCACCCTCCGGCCGGTTGTCATCCAGGTACAAATAGGAAGACGGGCTGGAGACTACATACCGCACGCGGACGCCCGACTTGCGCAACTCCTCCTCGCTGTTGTTGAGCACGGCATAGCGCTGCATTAGCTGTCCACCGGCTGAGTGGCCGATGAAAACGATTTCCTTGAGTACGGGAAAACGCTTGCCCGCGCTCAGATAGCGGGCGATATCGTCCAGCACGCCGCAGGAATTGATGGCCTCCTTGCCCCGGGAGGGCTGRCACTGCATCCAGTTGCCACCGCGCCAAAGCGGGATATTGCCGTCAGGCGAAGTGTCTGATGCCGTCAGGAAGTGGGGTACCAGCAGCAACGTGCTTGATGCGTCCAGCCGCGCGGCTTCCAGCAAGCCCAGGCCCACGCCAAAATAACGGTCGGCATCGCGCTGCACGCCATGTACAAAAATGACCGCACGCTTAATCCCGGCGTCCGGCTGGCGCAAGTCAATGTTGGAATAGACCGCAAAGGGATATGCGGTGCCCGCGGCTTCCAGGTCAATTACCTGCTCCCTGGGCGGTTCGCCGGCGGCTTTGTCAGCTGCGGCGAAAAGACGCGCGCCAAAGAAAGCCAGGCCCATTGCCACCACCAGTTGTAACCACTTGTTTCGAGTGCGTGTCATACCTGTATCTCGCTTTGTCAAAAATGCAGACATCGAAAAGGCTTGACGCGTCGTGCTCGAATGCCGGGTGCTCCCGACTTACGCACTACAAATGGATCACAAATCCAGCGTTTCCCTTCACGGCCTTTTTTAGGAGATCCACCGGGAAAGATCAGTTGTAATAACTTGCAACTCACGGTGTTGTTGGCGATTCTAGGAAGACAACCGCTACCTGTAAAATATCTTGATTCTGGTACGTGAATACTTTAAAAGTATCTTATGAGCAAGAATCCAGCAGCGAGGATCAGCGTGACACGCGATGGACGTTAGCCACTGGATTGATACCGGGTAGGCATCGGTTCCACGCAAATTCGGTGTGGACGTGCCTCGACTCCAATGCTGGAATGCGGTCTGGCGCTAACCCCGTGCGCTCTAAGGGGATAGCCGCTGAGCGTGCGTTTTTGATGGAAGGTCCCAAGGCGCCATTGCCTCGCGGATCAGCGCGACGTGCGGATGATGACCTTGCCGCGCGCATGACCGCCGGCCACCTGCTCAAGCGCCGCGCGGGCGTCATCCAGCGGATGGATTGTGTCGAGGATCACCTGGAGCCGTTTGTCGTCGAAGCGCTTGAGAATCAGCGCCAATGCCGCAGCATCGCCGCTGAAGAATGCGAAGACGCCGTGGATATCTCCACGCGGCTGTATCGTGTGATCGACGATCGACACCACCGTCCCGCCCGGCCTTGTCACTCGCCACGACCGCTCGAGAGTCTCCCCACCAATCGTGTCGATGACCAGGTCCAGGTCTCGCCAACGCTCTGCAAAGTCATCACGGCGGTAATCGATAATTTCGTCCGCACCCAATTCTTTGACCAGTGTGTGGTTCTTTGCAGAAGCCGTGGCTAAGACGTGCGCACCTGCCTGCCTTGCGAACTGGACGGCGAAGCTGCCCACGCCACCGGCTGCCGCGTGAACCAGCACGCGCTGCCCCGCCCTTAACTTTCCAGCCCCAAACAGTGCCAGCCAGGCCGTACCAGCTGCCGTCGGCAACGCTGCGGCCTGCTCGTAGCTCATCTCAGCGGGAACCAGGCACAACGCGCTTGCGGACAGCAGGGCAGACTGCGCGAAGGCACCCCCCGCCGTCGGCGCGAGCCTCCCACGACGCGGTCACCGGGCTTGAACCGGTCAACCTCTGGACCCACGGCTTCAATCACACCGGCAAGGTCAGTGCCTAACGTATAGGGCAAAGTGACAGGAAAGACAGGCTGCATGGACCCGCCAAGGATTTTCAGATCCAGCGGGTTCACGCTCGCCGCCTCGACGCGGACCAGGGCCTGACCGCCACCCGGTGTGCCCAGGGCGGCATGTTCAATATCCGCCTGGCTGGCGCCGCCGAATGCATGGATGCGAAGTGCTTTCATCAAATTCTTTCCCAGTTAATCGCCGAGTGGAGGGAAGCTTCCAAGTTGCAGGAAAACGCCAAACCAGTCTTCCAGGTGCCAGGTTCGCTGGATACGCGTCTCATGGAATTCGTGGAACTCGTGGATGCGGATGCTGACCTTTTTTCCGGTTGCCGCAATGCCGAAGAGTGGCCCCAGATGGGTACCCGTTATCTCAGCCCGTACACCGATACGCCCGGGTACCTGAATCAAGTCGTGAATGGCAATATGGACGTCCGGCAGGGCTTCGATGAAGCTGCGGATGATCGGTTTCAAACCCTCGGGTCCCGGGCCTTGCCCGGGCGCCAGCGGAATGTCATCCCAGTCGGCAGTCACAGCGCTGTCCAGCAGGTCCGGGTTCTTGTCGTTGAATGCGCGATACAAGGTTTCGGTGGCGCGGCGCTCAGCCATCATCTGTGTGGTGTCGTTCATTTGTCCGGCTTTCGGTGGTTGAAGTGGAAGAAGGCCGATTCTGGTAGACCGATAAAAATCTGTCCAACAAATGACGTATATACAGCTATATTTGATTCATGGATTTTCATGGCATTGATCTGAATCTGCTCGTKGCGTTTGACGCGCTGATGGACGAGTGCAATGTGACCCGCGCAGCCGCGCGGGTAGGCGTGAGCCAACCTGCCATGAGT
>NZ_JBFUAZ010000042.1:0-14148 GCF_056406035.1 Polaromonas sp. P1_E1_2
CCGTCTCGTTTGAGCCGGGCAGCGTGCCGTCGTACGATGACATTCACGCGCTCTTCATCGACGCAGGCCTCCTGATCAAGAACACAGGAACCGCACCCGAGATTTCCAGCGTGCGCGAATTCATCGCGCCGCGGCAGGCTCTGGTGGACAGCGGTGCACTGACGCGCTTCAGGGAATGGGAGCTGTCRGAAACCACACAAATCTTCGGCAACATTGCCCATCGCTACAGCGCTTACGGCAAGGCCGGCACGATGAACGGCGAGGCATTCGAGGCGCGCGGCATGATCTCGACGCAGTTCGTCAAAACGCCTGAAGGCTGGAAGATGAGCGCGATGGCCTGGGACGATGAACGGCCCGGCCTGCACTTGCCTGATTGACCTGCCACTCAGGGAGGCATCAGCCCCGCATTGACCACCACCTCGTCCAGCGCGGCGAAAGTCATGTTGTGGCGATCCGTCAGCGGCCCACCGCCGGGCACTACATGGCCGTCTGCGGTGTAGCCAATGGCCTTGAACTTCCACACGCCGCCAATCAGTTTGAGCTGGCCCACCAGCTCGCCGCTGCTCAGATGAACACTCACCACTTGTTCGTTGAGTTTTTTGAACGTCAGGGGCATCAGCATGAACCTTTCAGGGCGACTGGTCGCCGAGTATTGCACTGACAATAAAAAAGCGCCCGGAGGCGCTTTTTTATTGGCGATGTTGAAGTGAATTACTTCGCCACCACGCGGACCATTTCGAGGCACTTGTTGGAGTAGCCCCATTCGTTGTCGTACCAGGCGACGACCTTGATGAAGGTGCCGTCGAGCGCGATGGACGCATCGGCGTCAAACACGCTGGTGCAGGTCTCGCCGCGGAAGTCGGTGGCAACGACCTTGTCTTCGGTGTAGCCCAGGATGCCCTTGAGTGCGCCTTCGCTTTGCGCTTTCATTTCGGCGCAGATTTCCTTGAGCGTGGCTTCCTTGTTGAGCTCGCAGGTCAGGTCAACCACCGACACGTCGGAGGTGGGCACGCGGAAGGACATGCCGGTCAGCTTCTTGTTGAGCTCGGGGATCACCACGCCCACAGCCTTGGCAGCGCCGGTGCTGGAGGGAATGATGTTTTCCAGGATGCCGCGGCCGCCGCGCCAGTCTTTGTTCGACGGGCCGTCCACGGTTTTCTGCGTGGCAGTGGCCGCGTGCACGGTCGTCATCAGGCCGCGCTTGATGCCCCACTTGTCGTTCAGCACCTTGGCGATAGGCGCCAGGCAGTTGGTGGTGCAGCTGGCGTTGGAAATGATGGCCTCGCCCTTGTAGGTCTTGTCGTTGACGCCGAAAACGAACATCGGGGTGTCGTCTTTCGACGGTGCCGAGAAGATGACCTTCTTCGCGCCGGCGGCCAGGTGCTTCTCACCGGAAGCCTTGTCGAGGAAGAGGCCCGTGGACTCCAGCACCACGGTGGCGCCGATATCGCCCCACTTGAGGTTGGCGGGGTCACGTTCCTGCGTCAGGCGGATCTTCTTGCCGTTGACGATCAGCGTGTTGCCTTCAACGGACACGTCGCCTTCGAAGCGGCCGTGCACCGAGTCGTACTTCAGCATGTAGGCCAGGTACTCAGGCTCGAGCAAATCATTGATGCCGACGATTTCAATGTCGCCAAAGCTTTTGATGGCCGAGCGAAACACGTTGCGGCCGATACGGCCAAAACCATTAATGCCAAGTTTGATAGTCATCTGCTGTTGCTCCTGGAAGTTGAAATCTTGTTGAATTGGGCGGCCGTGTCCGTTATCCGCGTGTTTACTTGCGCAGCACCTTGCGCACGGTGTCGGCCACGTTCTCGGCGGTAAAGCCAAAGTGCTTGAACAGCACTGGCGCGGGCGCCGATTCACCGTAGCTGTCGATGCCCACCACGGCGGCACAGCCGTATTTCCACCAGCCGTCCGTCACGCCCATTTCCACCGCGATGCGGGGGATGCCTTCGGGCAGCACTTCGGATTTGTACGCCGTTTTCTGTTTGTCAAAGGTCGTGGTGCTGGGCATGGAAACCACGCGCACAGCGATCTTGTGAGCGGCGAGCAGCTCTTGCGCCTTGAGCGCGAGTTGCACTTCAGAACCCGTGGCGATGATGACGGCCTGGGCCTTCTTGTTCAGGCCCACTTCGGCGGGCTCGGCCAGCACATAAGCGCCCTTGCTGATTTCACCGAGGTCGTTCTTCGGTGCGTAAGGCAGGTTCTGGCGGCTCAGCAGCAGCGCCGTCGGCTTGTTCTTGTTCTCGAGCGCGACGGCCCAGGCAACAGCCGTTTCAGCCGTGTCGCCCGGACGCCAGACGTCGAGGTTGGGAATCAAACGCAGGCTCGCGGCGTGCTCGATGGACTGGTGCGTCGGGCCGTCTTCACCGAGGCCGATGGAGTCGTGCGTGAAGACGTGGATGACGCGGATCTTCATCAGCGCGGCCATGCGGATGGCGTTGCGGCTGTAGTCGCTGAAGGTCAGGAAGGTGCCGCCGTAGGGAATGAAGCCACCGTGCAGCGCAATGCCGTTCATGATGGCGGCCATGCCGAATTCGCGCACGCCGTAGTTGATGTGGCGGCCACCGGCGCTCACGCCTTCGGCATTGGCCGTCAGCACGACTTCGCCGTTCATGTCAAAGCGCAGGTTGGGCGTGGACTTGGTGTTGGTGAGGTTGGAGCCGGTCAAATCGGCCGAGCCGCCCAGCAACTCTGGCAGGCCGGCGGTGAAGGCTTCGAGTGCGAGCTGCGAAGCCTTGCGCGAGGCCACGGTTTCGGCCTTGGTGTGTGCGCCGATGACAGTGTCGACAGCCAGTTGCGAGAAGCTCTTGGGCAGGTCGCCCTTCATACGGCGGGCCAGCTCGGCGGCCAGTGCGGGGTGCGCGGCCTTGTAGGCAGCGAATTTCGCGTCCCAGGCGGCCTCAAGAGACAGGCCCTTGGCCTTGGCGTCCCAGGCGTCGTAGGTTTCTTTCGGCACTTCAAACGGTGCGTAAGGCCAGTTGAGGGCTTCGCGCGTGAGCTTGATTTCTTCGGCGCCCAGCGGCTCGCCGTGGGCCTTGGCGGTGTTGGCGCGGTTGGGCGAACCTTTGCCGATATGCGTCTTGCAGATGATCAGCGTGGGCTTGTCGTTGGACTTCTTCGCGCCTTCGATGGCCTGCGAGACCAGCTCGGCGTCGTGGCCGTCGATGGGGCCCAGCACGTTCCAGCCGTAGGCGGCAAAACGCACGGCGGTGTTGTCGATGAACCAGGGCGCGACCTGGCCGTCGATGGAGATGCCGTTGTCGTCATACAGCGCGACCAGCTTGTTGAGCTTCCACGCACCGGCGAGCGCGGCCGCTTCGTGGCTGATGCCTTCCATCAGGCAGCCGTCGCCCATGAACACATAGGTGTTGTGGTCGACGACGGTGTGGCCTTCGCGATTGAACTCTTTGGCGAGCAGCTTTTCAGCCAGCGCCATGCCGACCGCATTGGTCAGGCCCTGGCCCAGCGGGCCGGTGGTGGTTTCAACGCCGGGGGTGTAACCGTATTCGGGGTGGCCGGGGGTTTTGCTGTGGAGCTGACGGAAGTTCTTGAGTTCGCCGATGGGCAGCTTGTAGCCGGTGAGGTGCAACACGGCATAAATCAGCATGGAGCCGTGGCCGTTGGACAGCACAAAACGGTCGCGGTCGAACCAGTTGGGGTTGTGCGGGCTGTGCTTGAGGTGGCTGCCCCAGAGGGCGACTGCCATGTCGGCCATGCCCATGGGGGCGCCGGGATGTCCGGAATTGGCTTGTTGAACGGCGTCCATTGCGAGTGCGCGTATCGCATTCGCCATCATTTGCGTATTGGCCATGTAGGCAGCTCCGGGAGGGGGAAAGATCAGGGGTAACCCGGTATTTTACCGTTTGGGCCCTGCCCGCCGGTTTGGCGGGGGTTTGAACCCGATTTGGCTGGACAGCACCCCGCCATGCACTAAAGTCAGGGGCATGCAAGGCCTTCACCTGACCGCCGACCTTTACAAATGCCGCTGCGACCCGGCCTGGCTGACCGACGCCACCCGGCTGGGCGACTGGTGCGTGCAGGCTGTGCGGGCGGCCGGCCTGCAGGCCGTTAACCAGCTGTTTCACACTTTTCCAGACACCGTGCACGGCCCCGGGGGCATCACGGCTACCGTGCTGCTGGCCGAGTCGCATGTGTGCGTGCACACCTGGCCTGAGCAAAAAGCAGTAACGCTGGACGTCTATGTGTGCAACTTCGGCGGCGACCACTCCGCCAGGGCGCGCGGCCTGATGGACGCGCTGGTGCGGCGCTTTAATCCGGAATGGACCGAGCAGCGGTCGCTGGACCGGGGAGATACGCAGTAGGCCGGCTCACCACTTCTCGCGCACGGTCGTCAAAAAGAGCGCGTTGAGGGTCGGCAGCACGGGCCGAAGATCATCGCGTTCCGGGATCGCCGCATCCAGCCTGGCAAGCTCAACCTCAATAAAGGCATTGACTCGCGGGAAAGGCGCCGACAGGCCCAATTCAGGCGCGCCGCGTTTTTTCTCCAGCATTTCGTCGATGTCGGCGAGCAGGTCCGTCTCACCCTCGATCAGGTGCAGCAGGCTGGCGAACTCGATAGGCGCGGCTGTGCCGTAGCGCTCGAGCCAGCGCACCGCGAGCAGCGGCCGCAGCACATAAAAATACTTCTTGAGCCGCACCATCTCACCCTGCAGGTGTTCGCGGTAGTTGCCCTTGGCCGAACTGCGGTAATGGTGTATGCCCCGCTCGCACGAGTAGACCAGGGGCAACAGCCGCCTCGCCTCTTCGGCAAAGGGACCGTTTTCCATATATTTGATCGGCGACTGGATCCACTCGACAAATTCCGGATTCGACTTCCAGAACAGGCGCAGCGCTTTACGCAGGTCCCAACCGTTGAGGTCGATGTCGTCGACGATGGGGTACTCGATGACGTCACGGCGGTCCTCAAGATCAAGCGAGAGGTAGTCGTCGGCCGGCCGCGCGTAAATAAAGCGCACGTCGAAATCACTGTTCGGCGACGCAAAGCCCCAGGCCCGGCTGCCGGACTCGATCGCCATCAGGATGCGCACACCGTGCTCCCGTTCGGTGGCCGCGAGGCGGCTCATGATTTCAGCGTGGATCTCGGGAGGAATCATCGGCAGGCTTTCGAATTTTGGTTCATCCATTCTGCATGAGCGGCCCCGTTAAACTGCCGTCATGCCCTCTGCACCCATCAAAGCCATGATCATGGCCGCCGGCCGCGGCGAGCGCATGCGCCCGCTGACCGACACCACGCCCAAGCCCCTGCTGCCGGTGCGCGGCAAGCCGCTGATTGACTGGCAGGTTACTGCGCTGGTGCGCGGTGGTTTTACCGGCCTGGTCATCAACACGGCCTGGCTGGGTGAACAGGTTCCGGCCCATTTTTCGGCGCTTTCTTCAAGCCATTTCGGGCTACAGCCCAATAAGGACGGGCGCAAGCAGCTATCAATTTCATACTCACACGAAGGCGTGGATTTTGGCGGCGCACTGGAAACCGCCGGAGGCATTGCGCGTGCGTTGCCGCTGCTGGGTGACATTTTCTGGGTGCTGGCGGGTGATGTGTTTGTGCCCGGCTTTGAGTTCACCCAAGCCGCCGTTGCCCGGTTTGCCGCCGGCAACACGCTGGCCCACCTCTGGCTGGTGCCCAACCCCGCACACAACCCGAAAGGCGACTTTGGCCTCAGCCCCGACGGCCTGGCGTTGAACCTGCCCAAGGACAACCCGCAGCCCAAATTCACCTACAGCACCATCGGCCTGTACCGGCGCGAGTTGTTCGACAGCCTGCCCTTCGGCAACCCCCAGGGCCTGAAAGCCCCGCTGGCACCGCTTTTGCGTACGGCGATGGACAATCAGGCCGTGAGCGCCGAGCTGTATGAAGGCGCCTGGACCGATGTCGGCACACCGGCGCGGCTGCACGAGCTGAATCAAACCACCACAAACTGAAGCGGAACGCATATGAGCACCACCACGATCTACGAAAAACGCCGCGCTGCCATTGCCCGCGCCCTGAAGGCGGCCGGCGGCGGCATCGCCCTGCTGCCCACCGCGCCCGAATACCCGCGCAACCGCGACAGCGACTTTCCCTACCGCCACGACAGCTATTTTTATTACCTGACCGGCTTCAGCGAACCCGACAGCTGGCTGGTGATTGAGGCCAGCGGCAAGACCACGCTGTTTYGCCGGCCCAAGGACCTGGAGCGTGAGATCTGGGACGGCATTCGCCTGGGCCCCAAGGCCGCGCCCGCCGCGCTGGGTGTGGACGCCGCCTTCAGTGTGGAAGCGCTGGAAGAAAAAATGCCTGGGCTGCTGAGCAACCAGAGCGCCGTGTGGTTTCCATTTGCCACACACAAGGGCCTGGAAACCCAAGTGGACGGCTGGTTGAACAAGGTGCGCGCCCGCGTGCGTTACGGCGCCGAGTGCCCGCAAAGCCAGCACGATTTGTGCAAGCTGCTCGACGAAATGCGGCTGGTCAAAGACAGCCATGAAGTCGCCATCCTCAAGCGCGCCGGCAAGATTTCAGCCGGTGCCCACGTACGCGCCATGCAGACCTCGGCAGCGATGCTGCGCAACGGTGCCAACGGGAAACTGAAGGGCGGCCTGCGTGAATACCACCTCGAAGCTGAACTGCTGCACGAGTTCCGCCGCCATGGTTCGCAGTTTCCGGCTTACGGCAGCATCGTCGCGGCCGGCGCCAACGCCTGCATCCTGCATTACCGCGCCGGCGATACGGAACTCAAACCCGGCCAGCTGTGCCTGATCGACGCCGGCTGCGAACTGGACGGCTACGCCAGCGACATCACCCGCACCTTCCCGGCAGACGGCAAGTTCACGCCGGCCCAGCGCACGCTGTACGACATCGTGCTGGCCGCGCAGGTCGCCGCGGTGAAAGTGACAAAGCCCGGCAAACGCTTTTTAGATCCGCACGATGCTGCGACGCGTGTACTGGTGGAAGGCATGCTGGACACCGGCCTACTCGACAAAAAGAAGCACGGCAAGGTCGACGACGTGCTCGAGTCCGGCGCCTACCGCCAGTTTTACATGCACCGCACGGGCCACTGGATGGGCATGGACGTGCATGACTGCGGCGACTACACCGAGCCCGGCAGCAAGCCGCGCGAGGAAAAAGACGCCCTGGGCCAGACCGTGATGCGCAAGCCCTCACGCATCCTGCGGCCCGGCATGGTGCTGACCATCGAGCCCGGTATTTATGTACGCCCCGGCAAGAACGTGCCCAAGGAGTTCTGGAACATCGGCATCCGGATTGAGGACGATGCGCTGGTGACCGCCAAGGGCTGTGAGCTGATGACGCGGGGTGTGCCGGTGGATGGGGATGAGATTGAGGCGTTGATGAAGGGGTAAGAGCGCTTTGGGAATAGCGTTTCGCTCAGGGGCAATCGCTTGCCTCTATCGCCGAACCTGGTTCCACCAACGTGTTGGTCATCAAGGGATTGATGCTTTTCCAGGCACGCATTTTTTCGGCCGTCAGGTAGACCTTCACACAACTGCCAACGGCAAAATTCTGACTGGTCCGAAAAAAGAGCTGCTCGGTATTGGTCTGGCGTATCAAGAAAAGACACTCTCGCGGTGCCAAGGCCTTGTCGATTGGCTTGAGCAGAGGCTCCATTGCCCTGCCGATGGCCGCTATGCCGGGTGGCTGCTCAACATTGGCCGTGAAGTTATTGGTCAGGGATTGGGTGCAGGGGTCATAGACCTTTTCCACGCGCCCCGTCAGCACCACTGTATCGGCCGCCTGTTTGTTGACCGCACAGGATGCAAGCAGCGTTGCCAGTACACCGCACGACAACAAAGACATGGGCCTTGCCCGGTAAACCACAAAGTCCGGCATGAGTTTCCTTCTGGATTAGCCATTTGCCATGGCGCAACGAGATTATCCGGCCTGCCTACTTAGCCTCAACGGCTGGCCGCACAAGTTCTCCCCGCAAGGGTAGCGCGCCCATCGGCAACTGAAACGTGATACTGACCTTCTGCACCACTCCCTCGTCCGGCCACCCCACACGACGGTAGCCCTGCATCAGGCAGTCGTTCTGCGACGTCTCCCCCGGTTGCAACGGATTGAGCATATTGGTGTACATCGTGCCATCCCGCTGAAGAATGCCCAGGTAGGCGCGCACGCGGGGAATCGGCGCCACCGGGTCAAACCCGTCGGGACGAAAAGCGATTGAAAACTCAGGGGTGTCTGCGGACGCCGTCCGAGGGTCCGCAAAAAACTCTCCCTTCACACGCCGGCCGTCTGCTTGCACCCAGTGCAGGCGCAATTGCGGCGCCGGCTCGCTCGCTGACCACATCAAGTGCAAATCCTCGCCCTGTCTGCAGAACACCGGATGCGTGGTGCCCCGCGTGTCGTACCAGGGCCCGTTGCGTCTGTCATCGACCCGCTCCAGCCGGATGCCGACCGGGGCGGTCAACGACTGCGCGTAAACCTCGCCGGCCCCCGGCACCGTAAAACGCCGGAGAGGGCCGGCCGTATGCGCAAGCGGCGTGGAGCCAGGTGCTTTCTGCCGCTGGGTTGCCAGGCGCCGCGCCGCATCTTCCATCGGAAATTGCGCGGCCATGAATGCGGTGGCGGGAATCGCCAGGATGCCGATGCCCACAATGGCGAGCACCATGCATTCGCTGGTCGTCAAGGCGGGCCGCAAGCCGCGGCCCACCAGCAGATGGCCGCCAAACCATAAAAGCGGCACGGCAGTGAAAAGGGCTACATAAAAAACAGCAAGGGCTTCCATGCCCGATACAGACCGGGCCGGAACCACCACGGCGGCAAAGGTGAGCGGCGCCAACAACGCCGATGCCAGCCTCAACGCGATCCAACTGCCGGTTCTCTGGCTTCTTTTGAAGTAGCGGCGCTCAACAAGGAGCACCAGCGCCATGGTGGCGAGAACGCCCAGCACGGCCAGCGCCCACTGCCGTTGCTCCGCGGCCGGCAAGGCGGCCAGGGTTTCAAACATCTGGTCGAATTCCATCCATACCTCCCACCGGGTCACGCCTGGCTGGCTCTCATGCTAAGCCAAGTTGCCATCCGGTCCAAGGGCCTCCATCCATCTGGCCGACACGCGGTCAGGCCAGTGAAGTCCCTCTGTGATGCCCCTGCGTAAAAGCCTCCTCAAACACCGAATACCCCGATAAATCACTGTGCGCAAAATGCAGCCGCTGCCAAGGCGCCTGCAAACGCCCTTGCAGCGCCCGCAAAGCCGCACTGTTGCGCACACCCGGCACCGGCGTGCTCATCGCATGGCCATAACGCATGATTTCCATGCGCGTGACCTTGCCGGGCAGATCAGGATGCGGCGCCGACAGCTCGGCCAGCACGCTGTCACGCCAGTGCGTCCAGGGCTTCTCGTACAAGGCTTTGCGGCCCGCCGGTTCAATGCCAAAGGCGCGGTAATACGTGAGCACCGTGGCGCCGGGCACGGCCTGCAGGCTCTGGTGCATGGCGTCGACGTAACCCAGGCCTGCCTGCGCAACGCTGCCTGCTGCGTCCCCGCCGTAGATGACGTTGTCCCAGCTGGGTGCGGCACCGGGCCGGTCGTGCAGCGCGGCCTTGATGTGCAGGTTGGCCACCAGCCAGGGTGCGTAACGCAGCTGGCCGGCGGCTTCGCGCAATGCGGGCGGCGGGCTTTCCACCACACGCGCCGCCACAAACAGCGGCATCGCCAGGATGCATTGCTCAGCCTGCCAGCGCTCGACGGTCTGGGTCGCCGCATTGAAGGCATCGACCTCTACACCATGACGGCCCGCAGCCACGCGAACCACGGTGCGGCCGGCGTACAGGCGTTCACCGAGTGGTGCAGCCAATTGGCGGGTAAGCCAGCCGTTGCCCTCGGGCCAGGTGAGCACACCCGCTTCGCGCTCCGCAGAAGCTGCGTCGCCGGGCGCTTGAAAACCATGCCGGCTGGCGAAGTAATGGATGCCGGCCCAGGCCGATACCGTGTCCAGGCCCGCGCCGTAATCGTCGCGGCAGCAATAGTCGAGGTACCAGCGCAGTGGCGTACTGGTGAGTTGCTGCTGGTCCAGCCATGCCTTGAACGTCACGGCATCCAGCGCGCGGTGTTGCGGTGCCAAGGGCACTCCGGCAACAGGAATCGGGAATGCGGCTGCAGACGAGGTCTGCTGCACCAGCACCGCAAAGCGCCGGTACTCGGCCAGCACGGCAGCACCGGCATCCTGCAGGGGCAGCAGCCCTTCCTGCCACTGGCCATTGATGAACAGCCGCTCCTGCGGGCTGTGGCACAAATGGCGTTCGTCATACACCCAGCGGCCGGCCACGCGCTGGCGCAGTGAAAGTTCTTCGAGCAAATCCTGCACATCACGCGCCGCATCCCCGGGCACCGGCAGGTAGTGCGCGCCCAGCGGGCAAGGCACGCCATTGACCACGCCTGCGCGGCTGTTGCCACCGGCCTGGTCTTCCAGCTCCAGCAGCGCGAAGTCCTGCATGCCGCGCAGGCGCAGCGCACGCGCCGCCGCCAGGCCGGCGACACCGCCGCCGGCAATTAGTACGCGGGTGCGCCGGGTGACGGAAGGGGCCGGCCAGGCACGGGCTCTGCCGGTCTCGTCAGGCCGAAGCAGATGGCCGCGCTCATGGTTCGCACCCACAAAACCGCCTTCGACATGCGTGGCCTCCTTGCAGCCCAGCAGCGGRAGTGCRGAGGCGGCCAGGAAATCCCGGCGCTTCAATGCAGCACCTTGCCCCATTCCTGCTCGTAACTGTGCACCAGTTCCTGGCTGGAGAGCCGGTTSACGGGCGCCGGCACGCGTGCCATGTCCACAGGGAAATCAAACAGCAAGGGCARGGTCTGCGGGTCCAGAAAACGCAGGCCGGCGGGCAAGGCGCCGCTTTGCGTCGTGGGGCTGAAAGGCCGTCGGCTGGCGACCACAAAACCCCATTCGCCAAAACTGGGCACATTGGCGTGATAGGGGGCGGCCTTGAGCCCGACGGATTCCAGCGTGCTCACCACCGTCCAGTAGCTGCGCCGCGCCACCAGGGGAGACGTGGTCTGGATGACCGCATAGCCGCTGGCCGAAAGGTGCTGGTCGAGCAGCGCATAAAACGAGTTGGTGTAGAGCTTGCCGATGGAAAAATTGGTCGGGTCGGGGAAGTCCACGATGATGATGTCGAACATGCCGGCGTTTTTGTCCAGCCACTGGAAGGCGTCGGCATTCACGATGCGCACCTTGGGCGACAGCAGCGCATCGCCGTTCAGGCGCTTCAAGGCGGGCTGCTGGCTGAACAGCTGCGTCATGGCCGGGTCCAGCTCTACCAGTGTGACGCTTTCCACACTCGGGTATTTCAGGACTTCGCGCACCGCCATGCCGTCGCCGCCGCCCAGCACCGCGACTTTTTTCGGCGCACCGTGCGCGCTCATCACCGGGTGCACCAGCGCTTCGTGATAACGGTATTCGTCGCGCTCGGCGAACTGCAGGTTGCCGTTGAGGAACAGGCGGTGGCCGGCGCGGCCGTTCGTCACCACGATGCGCTGGTAAGGCGTGGTGGCGGTGAAGATGACACGGTCCTGGTAGAAATGGTCTTCGGCCAGTGTGGTGATCTGGTTCGCACCCGCAAAGCCGGCGCCCAGTGCGCACAAGACACCCAGGCAAGCCAGGGCATGCGACTTGACGTGCCGCAGCTCATGGCGGAACAGCCACAGCGCCCACACCGCGACAGCCGCGTTCATGAGGCCAAACAGCAGGCCGGTGCGTATCAGGCCCAGATGCGGCACCAGCACCAGCGGAAAAGCCAGCGACACGGCCAATGCGCCCAGGTAGTCGAAGGTGAGCACCTGCGACACCAGCTCCTTGAGCGCCACGTTGCGCCGCAGGATGCGCATAACCAGCGGAATCTCCAGCCCCACCAGCGTGCCGACCAGCAGCACCAGAGCGTAAAGTAGAAAGCGAAAGGCGCCGGGCACATAGGCATTCGCCAGAAACAGCGTGGCCGGCAGCGCACCGCCCACCAGCGCCACCATCAACTCAATGCGCAAAAAATGGGCCGGCAATTGCCGCTCGAAAAACCGCGACAACCAGGACCCAATACCCATGGCAAACAGATAGCTACCGATGATGGTGGAAAACTGCAGCACCGAATCGCCCAGCAGATAAGAAGCCAAAGCCCCTGCCGCCAGCTCATACACCAGCCCGCACGCCGCGACCACAAAGACGCTGGCCAGCAGCGCGACCTCAAGAGGGCGCGGTGTGGCAACGGTGGAGGGGGGTTTAGTGTTCAAAACGAGGGTGCCGATGGATGGGATATGCAGAACTGCGATGCGAAGCGAGCCGGTATCACGACGGCGTCAAGGGCGTAGCGAGCGAGCTGCGGGCAAGGCGGACGGCGCGCAGGAACCGGAATGTACCTGCGGGTACATGAGGATTCCGAGCACCGGCCAACGCCGCCCCCAGTTCGCGCAGTAGCCGGGAACTACCCGTGGATGGCGGCGGCTACTATTACGCAGATGCCCAGCGCCATCGCGGCAACCACCAGCGCCAGCGCCACGTTCTGCTTCTCGACAATCTCCAGCCACAGGTCGTACGGCGTCATTTTGTCAATGATGACAAAGCTCAGCCAGAAGATGATCACGCCGATCAGCGCGAACAAAATCGAGCCGAGGAAAGCGGCGGGTTTAAGCCATTCAAGTCCCATGATGTTCTCCAGAAAAAATCTGCCAGGTTGAATAGAAAGGGGCCGGCTTCATTTATGGCCGCCTCCGCCGGAAAATCCACCGAATGAGCCGCCTGAACTGCGCGAGCTGCTGGACGAAGAACAGTTCTCGACATTCGGGTCGCAGCGCGAGCAGCGCGTGACCAGCAACAGAACCACCAGTATCACCAGAACCACCACAACAATGGTGCCGCAACCCATGCCCGACGCACTGCTCAGGGGCTTGGCATCCGCGCGCTTGAAGAGGTCTTTCTTGCCTTCAAGCTTGAAGGCCCTGGCCACCAGGCCGCCGTCCAGCTTGCTGCCGCTGGACCAGGTGACTTCGTTCGGCGCCTCTTCCTGGGACAGCAGCGCGCTGCCGCTGGCGAAATCGCGGTTAAAGGTTTTTTGCCCGCGCTGAACCTGCCAGTAGAACTCGCCGGCGGCATACGTGGTCTCGGCGCGGTAGCTGCTTTGCAGGCGGTAGGTGGTCTTGAGGTAGGTGGCGCTGTCGCCACCCGTCTTGAAGGTGGGCGCGCCGGTCAGGGGCTTGACCACGCTCCAGCCGTCGGTGGCGTCCACCAGAAAGGTAAAGCCGCGCTTGCGGTTGTAGAGCAGGTATTCATCCCAGCCGAAGTGCTCGTCCGGGTCGTCGGGCTCGTACCCCATGCGGTGCTGGAACCCAACGACCTGCCATTGCGTGCCCAGCAACTGGCCCGTGCTTCCCAGCGTGATCAGCGGGGCAACCGGTTCGTCCTGGATCGCATGCTGAAGCGCGGCGCCTGTGCCCTGGCTCAGGTCGATGAGGCTGTTGCAGGAACTGCAGGTGATGCTTTTGCTGGCAGCCAGCGTAACCGCCACCGTCGCTCCGCAGTTGGGGCAGCTGAACTGCCTGCCGCTTTCTTCCTTGGCAGACTCGTCCTTCAGGCCAGCCAGCTTCAGCTCGTCAAGCAGCACCGAACGGCCCAGCGAGAGTGCCGGCGCGCCGCCACCAGATGCCGTGCCGTAGTCAACACTGAGCACATCGCCATCCGTGCTGCGCAGTTCGACCACAGCAAAAGGCATGCCCAGCGCTGGCAGGCGCGGCAGCTCGCCCTGTGCCGACAGCAGCACAACGCTCTCGTTGGAGGCCACACTGAATGGCTTGGCATTGATCGCCGTGGTGGCGCCGATGCGAAAGTTTTCTGCGGGCGGTACGGCGCGCTGCAGGCTGGTGGGCCGGCTGAACACATACGCGCCGTTGTCCTCGCTCAGGAAGGCCGCGCTGCCGTCATCCAGAATGGCATACCACTCGGTCCAGGTTCCCTGGGCGTACTTGTATTGCAGCCGGCCGACCAGCGTGAAGTTGCGGCCCTGCCAGACCCCGGAGGCCTGCAGCTGCAGGGGACTGAAATCGTTGAACAGTTCGGCCATCTTGCCGATGCGCGATAGTGTGTCACCATCGCGCACGACAGTGCTCTGGCAGTAGCCGCACACCGCATGGGTGGACTGCGCGC